>JACVCM010000080.1 GCA_016742125.1 Sphingomonadaceae bacterium
CTGGACTACTATGCTCACCCTCCCCATAACGGCGGGAACCAGTGACGAAAAGGGCGCATAGCTATGCACAACGACAAGCACATATCAGATACCGCCGCGGCCGCAGCTTTCCGCCGCCTTGTCGCCCATCTGCAGCACCGGCATGACGCGGAAAATATCGACCTGATGGGCCTCGCCGGCTTTTGCCGCAACTGCCTCGCCGACTGGGTGATGGAAGCGCAGCCGGAGTTGACCAAAGACGAGGCACGCGAGCTGATCCACGGCATGCCCGCTGCGGAATGGAAAGCGAAATACCAGAGCGAGGCGACGCCCGAACAGTTGCAGCGGATGAAAGAAAGCGTGGCGAAGAACGGAAGGCACGTCTAGGCTTGGACCCAGGAGTTTGACAGGGGAGTTTTACAAATGCGCCAGATAGTGATTACGGCCTTGTTGCTGGCGGGTAGCCCATTGGCCGCGCAGTCGGCGGGTACCACCTATATTCACGCAGGACAGCTGCTCGATCAGCCGGGCAAGGCTGCGCGCGGCGCGTCGACCATCATTGTCCGCGATGGCAAAGTGACGGAAGTGCGCGACGGATTTGCGACACCCGAAGAAGGGGCCCGGCTGGTCGATCTGAAGACCCAGTTCGTTCTTCCGGGACTGATCGACATGCACGTCCACATCGCAAGTGACGACAATCTGTTGCGCAGCCGCCTCGAAGGTCCGAGCCGGGATGTTGAGGACGTGTTCGTCATTGCCCAGAACAACGCGCGGCTGACGCTGGAGGCGGGGTTCACTACCGTCCGCGATCTCGGCGGCGAGGGCCGTACTACGGCAACCTTGCGTGACGCCATCAACAGTGGCGTGATTGTAGGTCCGACCATCATCCCGGCGGGAACAATGGTATCGGTGACCGGCGGCCATGGCGGTGTCAACGGTCTCAACCGAACCTATACCCAGGCGGTTTCCGCGGAGCGAACCAATGTCTGCGATGGCCCCGATGGTTGCGCCAGCGCAGTGCGCGCCCAGATTTCCATCGGCGCAGAAGTCATCAAATTTGCTGCCACCGGCGGCGTCCGGTCCAATGTGGCAGGCGGCCTCGGCAAGCAGATGACCGACGCCGAAATGAAGGCGATTGTCGATACAGGCCATAGCTTTGGCCGCAAGGTCACTGCCCATGCGCATGGCAAGGAAGGAATCGACGCTGCCCTGCGCGCCGGTGTCGACAGCATCGAACATGGAAGCTTTATCGATGATGAAACGGTGAAGCTGTTCAAGGCGGAGGGCGCGGCGCTTGTTCCCACCGCCGTTGCCCCTATCGCCGCGCTGGCCCAGGCGCGACGCGGCGATGCACCGGCGCCGCAACTGGCAAAAGCCGAAGAGGCCGCTGCTGCCCACGCCACCAGCATGGCGCGCGCGATAAAGGGTGGAGTCCGCATTCTGTTCGGCACCGATAGCGGCGTTGCGCCGCATGGCGACAATGCCAAGGAATTCGCCTTGATGGTCAAGGCAGGCATGACACCAGCGCAGGCGATCAAGTCTGCCACCAGTGACAATGCCGCCGAACTGGACCGACCGATCGGCGCCATCCTGCCCGGGCGCGACGCCGACATCATTGCAGTGGATGGCGATCCGCTCAGCGACGTGACCCGTCTCGAAAAAGTGGACTTCGTGATGCGCCGGGGCGTGGTGCACAAGCTGGGCGGTAAGCGGCAGGCGTTCCCGCCCCAATAATTCCTGATCGGCAAACAGGGGCATGGCCAACGGCCGGCACGACGGCTAAGCGCTGGCGACATCGATTCGGGGTGGCTGATGTGGTTGGCTGCGCCGACCAACATAACAGGAGAATATCATGGCCGAGGGCAATATCGCCGCCGATCAACTGCGTCTTTTCATCGAACGCATCGAGCGATTGGAAGAAGAGAAAAAGGGCATCGCCGACGATATTCGCGATGTTTATTCAGAAGCCAAGAGCCAGGGCTATGATGCCAAGATCATGCGCCAGATCGTGCGCTTGCGCAAAATGAGCAATGACGACCGGATGGAGATGGAGGCCGTGCTGGATACCTATAAGTCAGCGCTTGGGCTGGCGTAAGCCTGCCCTCTTTGTCGTCACCCTGAACTTGTTTCAGGGTCCATCGCGCAGCGTAAACTGGGCTTGACGTCGCGATGGATGCTGAAACAAGTTCAGCATGACGATTCACTTAAGGAAAATCCCCATGCTCATGACCACCACCACCTCCATTGATGGCCAACCCGTCCGCCAATATCTCGGCGTCGTCACCGGCGAGTGCATCGTTGGCGCGAACATCTTCAAGGACCTGTTCGCCGGTATCCGCGACATCGTCGGCGGCCGTTCGGGCGCCTATGAAAACTCGCTCCGCGACGCCCGCCAGACCGCGCTCGCCGAACTCGCCGAAGAAGCCCGCCGCCTTGGCGCGGACGGCGTGATCGGCATCGACCTCGATTATGAGGTGCTGGGCAAGGAAGGCTCGATGCTGATGGTCACCGCGTCGGGGACGGCGGTGAAGCTGTCGTGAAGCTGGTGGCTTGCCGAAGACTAGGCCCCTGATGTAAGGGCGCGCCTTCACCATTTCCAGGGACGGTCACGAGCCATGGCAGGCCATAGCAAATTCAAGAATATCCAGCATCGCAAGGGCGCGCAGGACAAGAAGCGTTCGGCGATGTTTTCCAAGCTGTCGCGCGAAATTACCGTCGCGGCGAAGATGGGCATGCCCGACCCCGACATGAACCCGCGGCTGCGCCTTGCGGTCAATGCGGCCAAGGCGCAGTCGATGCCCAAGGACAATATCCAGCGCGCGATCGACAAGGCGCAGGCGGCGGGCGGCGAGGATTATGAAGAAGTGCGCTACGAAGGCTATGGCCCCGGCGGCGTCGCGGTCATTGTCGAGGCGCTGACCGACAACCGCAACCGCACTGCAACCAATGTGCGCACGGCGTTTTCGAAAAACGGCGGCAATCTGGGCGCATCGGGCGCGGTCAGTCACGGCTTCGACCGCATGGGCCTGATAACTTATCCTGCCAGCGTTGGCGATGCCGACAAGGTGTTCGAAGCCGCTTTGGAAGCCGGCGCCGAGGATGTGGAATCGGGTGAAGACGAGCACAGCATCTGGACCGCAATGGATGCCCTGCACGAAGTCGCCAAGGCGCTCGAAGCGACCCTGGGCGAGGCCGAAAGCGCAAAGCTTGCGTGGAAACCGCAATTGCTGGTCGAAGTCGACGAGGCCAATGCCGCGACCCTGCTGAAGATGATCGACGCGCTCGAGGACGATGACGATGTCCAGACCGTGTGGGGCAATTATGACGTGTCCGACGAGGTGATGGCGAAGCTGGGATGATTATTATCTCCCCTCCTCTTCACGGAAGGAGTCGGGGGTGGCGTCTGTCAGCACAGCGCCAACCTTACCGACCCCACCCCAACCCCTCCCCTGAAGGTGAGGGGCGTTTCGCATGATCATCCTCGGCCTCGACCCCGGCCTTGGCACAACCGGCTGGGGCGTCATCGTTAAGGAGGGCAATCGCCTCAGCCATATCGACAATGGCGAGATCGAGACGGATGCGAAATTGCCGCTGGCGAACCGGCTGCTGCTGATCGACGCGAAGCTTTCCGCCGTCATCGATGAATTCCGCCCCGACGCGGTCGCGGTGGAGGAGGTGTTCGTCAACAAGAACCCGCAATCGACCTTGAAGCTCGGCCAGGCGCGCGGCGTCGTATTGCTGGGCGCGGCGAAAGCCCGGGTCATGGTTACCGAATATGCCGCGCGGCTGGTCAAGAAATCGGTCGTCGGCACCGGCAAGGCGGACAAGGCGCAAATCGCGGCGATGCTCAGGGTGCTGATGCCCGGCCTGAAACTGGCGGGAGAGGATGCAGCCGACGCGCTGGCGGTGGCAGTAACGCATGCGCATCATGTTCGGGGTTGAATAGTTTACGCAGAGGCGCAAAGATTCTGAGTTGCGGCTTGGCCGCTTTATTTTTCTCTGCGCGTCTGCGTGAGAAAATCATCCTGTTCTATCGATGTTCTCTTTCGCTTGCCGATTGCAGATCGACAGGCTAACTCCACCGAATGATCGCAAAGCTGTACGGCCGCATCGACGAAACCGGCGTCGACCATCTGGTGATCGACGTGAACGGCGTCGGCTATCTGGTTCAGGCAAGCGCACGAACCCTCGCGGCATTGGGCAAGGCGGACGATTTCGCGACGGTTTTCACCGAAATGCAGGTCAGCGAAAACGACATGCGCCTCATCGGTTTTGCCACCCGCGAGGAACGCGACTGGTTCCGTTTACTTACGGGCGTGCAGGGCGTTGGCGGCAAGGTCGGGCTGGCGATATTGTCGGCGATTGAGCCAGCCGATCTGGCACTCGCCATCGGCAGCGGCGATGCAGCGATGGTCGCGCGGGCAAACGGCGTCGGGCCAAAACTCGCCAGCCGGATCGTCAACGAACTGAAAGACAAGGTCGGCGCATTGGCCGGGATCGGCGGCGGCGCGAAATTGGTGGTGGCCAGTGCTGGCGGCAGCCATGCGAGCGATGCAATGTCGGCGCTGACCGGCCTCGGCTTCAAACCTGGTGAGGCGTCGAATGCGGTGGCGCAGGCGGTTGAGGAACTGGGGCCGGATGCGACGCTGGACGCGCTGGTGCGGCTGGCGTTGAAGAGGGCGGCGAAGTGACCCGCCGTCTGGACATACTCCCCTACCGTCACCCTGAACTTGTTTCAGGGTCCATCGTGAAGTTAGTCTCGTCCTATCGGTGGCAAACCAAGCCGCACCGCCAAATCGAGCCAATGCGGATTCCCGGCATTGATCAGGTTGATCTTCCATTGCCGATGCCAGTTTTTCAACTGCTTCTCACGCGCAATGGCGGCCTCCATCGTGCCGAAAACTTCAAAATGTACGAGGTGGTAAATCGCATATTTGGACGTATGTCCGGGAAGCAAAGAATTGCGATGTTGCGAGAGCCGCTTGATCAAGTCCGACGTTACGCCGATGTACAGCGAGCCATAGTGCCTGCTCGCAAGGATATAAACGCAAGGCTGTTTTTCCAATCTCACCGGCGGGGCTTAGCGGAGAAATGGACCCTGAAACAAGTTCAGGGTGACGGCGTGTTGGACGGGAAGACGTGACCACCCGCACCGCCACCTGCCGCTGCGGCCAGCTTTCCGCTACCTGCATTGGCGAACCTGTCCGCGTCTCCGTCTGCCATTGCTATGACTGCCAGAAACGCAGCGGTTCGGCCTTTGCGGTACAGGCGCGCTTTTCGTCCGACGCGGTGACGGTCAGCGGAAAGTATAAGGTTTATGAGCATGTCCTCGGCAGCGGCAATGCGACGAGTTTCCATTTCTGCCCGGTGTGCGGCGGGACGTTGTGGTATCACGCCCTGCCCGACCGCTCGCTCTACGCCATCCCCGTCGGTGCATTTGCGGACAGGGACTTTCCGACCCCCGAATATACCGTCTATGTGGATCGCAAGCATGACTGGGTGACCATTAGCGACGAAGTGATCGAATATCGTGACTGACGCCTTATGACGGACGAGCGCCTTACCACCCCCGACAAGCGGCCCGAGGATGTCGACGCGGCGCTGCGGCCAAAGACGCTTGGCGAATTTATCGGGCAGGCGGCGGCGCGTGATAACCTTCGCGTGTTTATCGAGGCCGCCAAGGGCCGCAGCCAGCCGCTCGACCATGTGCTGTTCTTCGGACCGCCGGGATTGGGCAAGACCACGCTGGCGCAGATTGTCGCCAAGGAAATGGGCGTCGGGTTTCGTTCGACCTCCGGCCCGGTCATCGCCAAATCGGGCGACCTTGCGGCGCTGCTCACCAATCTGGAGGATGGCGACGTCCTCTTCATCGACGAGATCCACCGGCTGAACCCGGTGGTCGAGGAAATCCTGTATCCGGCAATGGAGGACCGCGCGCTCGACATCATGATCGGCGAAGGGCCGTCGGCGCGCTCGGTGCGGATCGATTTGCCTGCCTTTACGCTGGTCGGCGCGACCACAAGGCAGGGGTTGCTGACCACGCCGTTGCGCGACCGCTTCGGCATTCCGGTGCGTCTTAATTTCTATACGCATGGTGAACTGGAACTGGTGGTGACCCGCGCCGCACGGTTGCTCGATCTCCACATTGCACCCGATGGCGCGCGCGAAGTGGCAAAGCGTTCGCGCGGCACGCCGCGTATCGCCGGTCGCCTGCTGCGCCGCGTGCGCGACTTCGCCAATGTCGCAGGCGAAGCCACGGTTACCGCCAAGATCGCCGATGCAGCATTGAACCGGCTCGAGGTCGACAGCCTCGGCCTCGATGCGATGGACCGGCGCTATCTGCACATGATCGCGGACATCTATCGCGGGGGGCCGGTCGGCGTCGAGGCGCTGGCGGCAGGACTTTCCGAGCCACGCGATACCATCGAGGATGTGGTCGAGCCGTTCCTGCTTCAGCTTGGCCTCATTGCCCGCACCGGACGCGGGCGGTGTTTGAACCCCGGCGGCTGGAAACATCTGGGCCTCAACCCACCGACAGGTTCGCAGGACGGACTGTTCGATAAGTGAAAGACCCGACGCCAGCTCTGATGTTGTCATTTCCGGCCATGGATTCCCGCCTTCGCGGGAATGAAAAAATGGAGGACGGGATGGCATTTATCGGCGGCCAGTTGAGCGATCTTGCCTTAAAACCCCTTCACGCCTCAACTCATCGCCGTTAAGCAAGGCCGCAATGTCGGTCCCCACCCCCTATCAAGGCCAGTTTGACGGCACGCGCCATTTGTTCGCGGTCCGTGTCTATTTCGAGGATACCGATTTTTCGGGTGTCGTCTATCATGCGCGTTATCTGCATTTCATGGAACGTGCCCGTTCGGACATGCTGGCGCGGGTCGGGATCGACCAGCGCTCGGTGCAGGAGGCCGGGCAAGGTGCCTATGCCGTCACGCAGCTCGACATCAAATATCGCCGTCCGGCGAAGTTCGACGATGCCCTGCTCATCATCAGCACGGTCGAGGCCGTCCGCGCCGCGAGTTGCGATATTCATCAGACAGTCATGCGCGGCGACGATATACTGGTCGAGGCCCACGTCACCGCCGCCTTCGTCTCACCCGACGGCAAACCGCGCCGCCAGCCTGCCGAATGGGTTGCGGCGTTCCAGCCGGTCATCAACCGAAATGCAGATAAGGACTGATATGGAGTTGCTTGTTTTGGCCCAGGGTGCCAGTTTTTCCCCCATCGAACTGTTCCTGCAGGCCGACTGGGTCGTCAAGGCCGTGATCATCGGCCTCGCGCTCGCCAGCATCTGGGCATGGACCATCATCGTCAGCTTCATGCTCAAAATCGGACGGATCAACAAGGATAGCGACCGGTTTGAAAGGGATTTCTGGGCCAGCGCCGATATTGACGGTTTTTACGGATCGCACGGCAAAAGCGACCTGCCCGTAGCCAAGGTCTTTGCGGCGGGTGTCGCGGAATGGCGGCGCTCGACAAACGGGCGAACCATCGATCGCGCAGGCACGCGGGAGCGGCTGGCGACGGCGATGGATGCGACGATTGCTGCGGAGAGCGACAGGCTCGCCAACCGATTGAACTTCCTTGCGACAACCGGTTCGGTCGCGCCCTTTGTCGGACTGTTCGGCACGGTCTGGGGTATCATGCGCAGTTTTGCGGCGATTGCCGCCGAGCAGAACAGTTCGCTGGCTGTGGTCGCACCGGGGATTGCCGAAGCCTTGTTCGCCACCGCCATCGGCCTGTTTGCGGCCATCCCCGCGGTTATCGCCTATAACCGCTTCTCACACCGGCTGAACCAATATGAAGCGCGCATGGGCCGCTTTGCCGATGGATTTCACGGCACCCTAAGCCGTGAGCTGGAGCGTGAAGGATGAGGGTTTTGCGCCGCATAAAGCCCCTCCCCTTCGGGGGAGGGGTTGGGGTGGGGTTTTTCAGTCAGGCGCTGCGTTGGCGGCCAGACCCCACCCCCGGCCCTTCCCCTGAAGGGGAGGGGAGGTAATGGCAATGAACCTCAATTCGGGCGGAGGCCGCCGTTCGCGTCGCGGGCACCGCCGCGCGCCGATGGCCGAGATCAACGTCACCCCGCTGGTCGACGTCATGTTGGTGCTGCTCATCATCTTCATGGTCACCGCGCCGCTGCTCGTCACCGGGGTTCCGGTCGAACTTCCCGAGAGCCGCGCCAATGCGATCGACCAACAGGATGAGCCGATAGAGATTGCCATCGACAAGCAGGGTGCGACCTTTATCGACGGCACCGAAGTCCCGCCGGCGGAGTTGCCTGCGCGGCTCGAGGAGATTGCTGCCACGCAAGATGCGGACAAGCCGCGCCAGATCATGCTGCGCGGCGACACCACGATCAGCTACGGCCAGATGATGCGCGTCATGGGCGAGCTCAACCGCGCCGGGCTCAACAGCGTGAGCCTGGTCACAAATCCGGTCACGGGCGGTTCATCTGGCGCCGAATAAGACAATGACGATGGACCGGGCGGAGAAACTGGGACTGGGTGCTGCCATTGGTGGCCATGGACTGTTGCTGGGCGCAATGGCGCTTGGACTGCTGATGTCCGATGAGCGCCTAAAAAAGCCCGAAGCAATATCCGTGTCGCTGGTCGGCGAGATTGCCGACGTGTCGACCGCGCCCGACGCCATCCAGGAAGAATCCGCACCGCCAGCCCCCGCCGAAGCCGAACCCGCCGAGCCGCCGCCCGCACCGGTAATGCAGGTCGAGCGTCCGGTCGAGAAGCAGCAGGCCAAGCCCTCGCCAAAGCCGGTGGTGCGCGAGATTCCGCCGCCTGCCAAGACCGCGCCAAAGAAAGTCGCGGTAAGGCAGCCGCCTGCAAAAACCCCCACCGCGCCTGCCAAATCGGGCAAGGGTACGACACCTGCGAAACCCGGGGGCTTGAGCAAAAGCTTCGAGGACAGCATCAATGCCATCGGCAAGGCACCGGGCGCGGGCAAGGCGGTCGGTACGCCAGCGGCCAAGTCGGCTTCGGAGGTGCGCCGATCGGTGAGTGTATCGCTCGCCAGCCAGATCCGCAGCCTTGTCCGTGCCTGCGCGCCATCCGGCATCGACATCAACAAGATCGAGACCTTTGTTACCCTCAGCCTTGATGAGTCCGGTCGCTTGAACTCGGTTCGTTTCGACAAGCAGGTCGGTGTCAACGACAGCAACCAGCCGCAAGCAGGACCGCTCAAAGACTGTATTTTACAGGCCGTTCGCGCGGCCTCTCCCTATGAGGGGCTTGACCCCGAATATCATGACGTGTGGAAAACCCATGCACTACGGCTTCGTGCCACCGGATAAAGGAAGTTCAGCAATGTCGCCAATCCCCCTCCGCCGGAAGCTCGCAGCATTTTTCGCGCTGCTGCTGATCCCGTTGGCCGCAAAGGCGCAGGCTCCTGCGCCAGTTCCGACGCTTCCCGCAAACGACGAGCCCGAACTGGTCGAATTCGACACGGCCAAAACGCGTTCGATTGCCGTTCCCGCTCTTGTGGCACCCGCCCCCGCGGATACGCCTGCGGGCAACAGCGCGGCGCTTGGACGCCAGATTGCCGAGGTTATCTCCGCCAATTTGCGCAATTCGGGCGTTTTTGAAACCCAGGGACCAAATGGCCTGCGCGCCATCAGCATCGGCGAGGTAACCGCACCCGCCTTTGCCGAGTGGAGAGCGCGCCCCGTCGAGCAACTGGTACAAGGCTTCGTCCGTGTCGGCGGCGATGGCAATCTGACTGTCGGCTGTTATCTCTACGATGTCGGTTTTGGCACCGAAACGACGCGTCTGGGCTTCAACGTCCCGCCGCGCGAATGGCGGCGGGCGGCGCATAAATGCGCGGATGCCATCTATTCCAAACTGACGGGCGAGCTACCCTTCTTCGACAGCCGTATCGCCTATATCGCCGAGACGGGGCCCAAGGGCAAGCGCGTCAAGCGCCTCGCCATCATGGACTCCGATGGCGCGAACCACCGTTTCATCACCAATGGCCAGTCGACCGCGCTCACCCCGCGTTTCTCGCCAAACTATAAATCGATCCTCTACCTGAGCTATGTCGATGGCAACCCGCGCATCTATGTCTATGACATCGACGCCGGACGGCAGCGGCTGATTACCCAGTCGCGCAACCCGACCTTCGCGCCGCGCTGGTCGCCCGATGGGCAAACCATCCTCTATTCGATGGCGGTTGCCGGCAATACTGATATCTACAAGATTTCAGCGACTGGCGGCGGCACGCCGGTCAGGCTCACCAGCTCACCCGGGATCGATGTCGGCGGCAGCTTTTCGCCCGACGGGTGGCAGATCGTGTTCGAAAGCGATCGTTCGGGTAGCCAGCAAATCTATGTGATGAATGCCGATGGGTCGAACCAGCGGCGGATCAGTTTCGGGGCGGGCCGTTATGCGACGCCCGAATGGAGCCCGCGCGCCGACCTTATCGCCTTCACCCGAATCGCCGGAGACTTTCGCGTAGGAACGATGCGGCCCGATGGATCGGGTGAGCGCCTGCTGACCAACAGCTGGCAGGACGAAGCCCCGACCTGGGCGCCCAACGGCCGCGTCATCCAGTTCTTCCGCACGGCAAAAGGAAGTGGTAAAACAAGCATATGGCAGGTCGACTTGACCGGCGCGAACGAGCGCAAGCTGCCGACACCAGTTGATGGGTCCGACCCGGCCTGGGGACCTGTTTTGCCGTAAACGGGTTTATCGGTTAATAGCGGGGGCAAATTAAGGAGAAAATGATGAAGAACAGCGTCAAGATGGCCGTGATTTTGCTTGCTTCGACCGCGATCGTCGCGGGCTGCTCGAAAAAGCAACCCGAACAGCTTCCGCCGCCCGCCGAAGGATCGGTGGACCAGACGCCTGTCGATCCCAATGCAGGCACCGGACAGATCGTGCCGGGCAGCCAGGAAGATTTCCTCGCCAATGTCGGCCAGTTTGGCGACCGCATCTTTTTCGACACCGACCGCTTCAATGTCGACACCGAAGACCAGGCCACGCTGCAGCGGCAGGCACAATGGCTGGCCCGCTATCCGAACACCCGGATCATCGTTGAAGGCCATGCCGACGAACGCGGCACCCGCGATTACAACCTCGCGCTGGGCGAGCGCCGTGCCAATTCGGCCAAGAACTACCTGGTTTCCATCGGCGTTTCAGCGGACCGGATCCAGACCGTCAGCTACGGCAAGGAGCGCCCGCAGGCACTGGGCTCGGACGAAAGCGCATGGGCACAGAACCGCCGTGCGGTGACGGTGACAGTGCAGTAAACAACCAATCCTCCCTGTCGCAGGTCGATGGGGAGGATCGGTTTGTCGAACCCCCACGCCGCCCTTAGTGCGCCTGCTTGACATCCCGCACCCCTTCCGCGCATCACTGCTGCCATAACGGGGGCAAGAGACAAGATGAGCGAAGATTTGAGCCAGCGCCACAGCGCATTCCGGTTCCATGGAACATGGCGGGAATTTGCCGGAATAGCCTTCCCCAATCTGCTGCTCACCATCGTCACACTGGGCATCTATCGTTTCTGGGCCACCACGCGCGAACGTGAATATCTCTGGGGAAAGACAGATTTCATCGATGAGCGGCTCGAATGGACGGGCAAGGGGATGGAGCTGTTCATCGGTTTCATCATGGTCTTCTTCCTGCTCGGCCTGCCGCTGATCGTCATACAACTCGTTTCCCAGGGGCTGATTTTCAGGGGCGAGACGGTCATCGCTGCAGCGGTCACGCTGGTCATGTTCCTGCTGCTCTTCTACCTGACGGGCCTCGCCTATTTCCGGGCGCTGCGTTACCGCCTGAGCCGCACATACTGGCGCGGAATCAGGGGAGGCAGCGACGATCCCGGTTTCCAATATGGGCTTTCCTACATTTGGAGGAGCTTTGTGGGCTGGCTGCCCATATTCCTGCTGGTGCCGTGGTCGATGATTTCGCTGTGGAACGAACGGTGGAATGCCATGAGCTTCGGCCCGCACCGCTTTTCAGCCAATGCCGAATGGAAGCCGCTGATGCGGCGGTATCTGCTTTTCTACCTTGTGCCGTTCCTCGTCTTCGTTGGCGCAGTCGCCTTTGGCATTGCTATTGCTGCCTCGGGGGGACAGCCAGACGCATTGGGTGGGACGGGCATGGCCATTGGCGGCATCCTGCTGATTTTTGCGGTGCTGGCGATGTATATCGTCCTGCCGCTCGCCGCACTTGCCTATTACAGCAAATATTTCCGCCTCGCGGTCGGCGGCCTGCGCCTGCACGATCTGGAATTCGAATTCCGCGCCCGCGCGCCCGACTGGATATTGTTCTTTCTGGCGAACATGGCGATCATTATCTGCACGCTGGGTATTGGCTATATTTTCATGCCCTATCGGAACTGGAAATTTTTCATCGACCATATGGAAGCCTATGGCGAGGTTAACATCGACGAGCTCACCCAGTCGGAAACCATTGTCTCGAAACATGGCGAAGGCCTGCTCGATGCCTTTGACGTAGGAGCTATCTGACGGTGAGCAGCTTCTTCGATGCCTGGCATTATGACGGCAGGAGCGCTGTACGTCGCAAGGTCGAGGTGCAGACGATCGGACAGCAGTTTTTCCTGCTGGAAACCGAAAGACGGCACGGGCCATTTGCTTTTGCCGATGTCGAATATGTGCAGCATAAGGGCGATGTCGACGTGTACGGGCTGTCGGGGGTCGATGGCTGGCGGCTGATGCTGTCCGGGCCTGTCCCGGCGGAGCTGTCGGCACACCTGCCCTCGCGGCGGCGCTATGGCGGTTGGGTCGACCGGCTCGGCCTCGGCAAGGCCACGGTCGTCTTTTCCGTCGCCAGGGCTGCTGCCATCGCCGTCGTGCTGCTCAGCCCGCAATGGCTGGCACCGTTGATCCCGCAAAGTGTCGACAAAAAACTCGGCGATGCGCTGGTTGGCGATTTCGGAGGCCGCTTCTGCAGCACGCCTGCAGGCAAGGCAGCCCTAAAGAAACTCGTCGCCTCGCTCGATTCCAGTCCTGACGACCTGCAAGTCGAAGTCGCGAAGATCGACATGATCAACGCCGTCGCCTTGCCAGGCGGGAAGGTCATATTGTTCGACGGCCTGGTCAAACAGGCGCGCTCTCCGGACGAGGTTGCGGGTGTACTGGCGCATGAAATCGGCCATGTGCGCGAAAAACATGTGATGCAGGCGTTGCTGCGGCAAATGGGCCTGGCGGTGGTGCTGGGCGGTGTCGACGGTAACAGCGGCGCGCTCGTCAACAACATGCTGGCGATGAGTTACAGCCGGGAGGCCGAAGCCGAGGCCGACGCGCATTCGATGAAGGCGCTCGGTAATGCCGACATTTCACCGGTCGGCACCGCGTCCTTCTTCGAGCGGCTGTCCGAACTCGACGGCAGTGCACGCGGCGGCGAGGAAGGCCGGGGTATCACCGGTTATATGTCGAGCCACCCACTTTCGCGCGAGCGCAAGAAGGCCTTCGAAAAGAGCATCGTCAAGGGCAAGGACTATAAGCCGGCGCTAACTTCCGCCGAATGGACCGAACTCAAAACCATGTGCACGCAGGACCGCAATGCCAAGTCGGGCTTCGGCTTTGATTTCGAGTAACGCCTATATTATGGGGACCGCAAAGGAGTAAGCAGCCAATGTTCCGTCGCCTGTTTGTCGATCATCCCAGAAGCGTCGACGAAAATTATCTCGAGCATTTCGGCGTAGCCAGCCGCTTTGGTGCGACGATGATTTGGGGGGGACTTTGCGCGCTGGTGCATGCGGTCGTTCCCGGCTGGTGCATCACGTCGGCCAGCGACACCGTCAAGCGCCTCAACCACATCATGGTCGAACAACGCCGCGCCAAGGGTGAGACAGTGACCGAAATGCTGACCGTCGATTGGGTGATTTGAGCATCATCGAACCCAGGCCGCAGTTTCTGGAACGGGTTGACGGCATCCGCCTCGCCTATCGCTATCTGGCAGGGCGGGGTCCTGCCATCGTCTTTCTGCCCGGCTATATGTCCGACATGCAAGGCGGCAAGGCGCAAGCTCTTACGGCATGGGCGCAAGCCGAAGGCCGCGCTATGTTGCGGCTGGACTATTCGGGCTGCGGCGAGAGCGGTGGTGCGTTCGAGGACGGCACGCTCGATATCTGGCGCGACGACGTGCTGGCGGTGATCCGGCATGTTGTCCAGGGCCCGATCCTCCTCATCGGCTCGTCCATGGGTGGGTGGCTGATGCTTCTGGTCGCGGAAGCACTGGGCACGCAGGTTTCTGCCCTGGTCGGCATCGCCGCCGCTCCCGATTTTACCGATTGGGATTTCGACGATGCAGATAGTGGCGCG
>JACVCM010000081.1 GCA_016742125.1 Sphingomonadaceae bacterium
AAACAGCAGTGCGCGAAAAAACGCCCTTCACCTGCATAATCTTCAACGATGTCAGCTTTGGCGCGCTGCGCATTTTCCAGACCAACTTGTATGAAGGCCGTCATATCGGCTCGCTTTTGGGCGAAACCGATCATGTCGCGCTGGCGCGTGCCTATGGCGCCGACGGCATTCGCGTTGACCGGCCCGAAAATCTGAAACCCGCACTGGAAAAGGCCGCCAAATCCGACATCCCGATGGTGATAGATGTCCGTATCGACCCATGGGAGCGCTATTATCGCGAACCGGAATTTGGTGACTTCCACAAGTTCTGACGCCAACAATAAGGAAAAATCCATGTCTGTTCTCCTCGTTCACAGCAGCAGTCGTATCGCCGGATCGTTCAGCCGCGAATATGCGGAAAGGCTGGCGAACGGGCTTGCGGGCGAGGGTGGAGCAGTCGTGACGCGTGATTTGCTGGCGACCTCGGTGCCGCACCTTTCCAGCGCGATGGTCTTTGCTATCTTCACGCCTGACGAAGCCTTGACCGAAGCCGACCGGGCCGAACTGGCGCTCTCCGATGAACTGATTGCCGAATTGCTGGCGGCCGACACGATCGTGATCGGTGTGCCGACCTATAATTTCACCATCCCCTCGTCATTGAAGGCATGGATCGACCATGTCGCGCGCCGCGGTAAAACCTTCCGCTATAAGGACAATGCGCCTGTCGGCTTGGCGGCGGGTCGGACGGCCTATCTGGTCCGGACAACCGGTGGCATAGAGATCGACGGCCCGATGGATTTCGCTACCAGCTATCTGAAAGCGATATTGGGCTTCATCGGGATTACCGATATGCACGTTCTAGCTATCGGTAAACTCGCCTTTGGTGATGAGGCTGTCGCCGCTTCGCGTGCCGCAGCAGAGGCGGTGATTTCAGAGATGGTCGTGGCCGGACATCCCCATATGAGTTAGAGTTGGTGGGGTTATCGCCGCACCTCAAGCGACGTGCAGCATCGCCATTTTGCGCGCCAGCATTGCCTCGACGAAATCCAGCCTGGTCTTGCGCATGACTGCTAACAACGCAAAGCCAATATTGCGCGCCCAGGCCGGGGCGGTCTCCATGTCTTCGAGCGATTCGGACAGCGTTTTCACATCCTTGTCAAAGGATGAGATCCGCTGGCGTTCATAATCGGCGAGTAGTTCCGCTGTACGCACCGGTTGCTTCAGTGCCTCTGCCAGCCGTTTCGACAGCATGTCGACATCGGCAAATCCGGCATTCAGCCCCTGTCCGCCGGCCGGGCTGTTGATATGGGCGGCGTCGCCTGCCAGCACGATACGTCCGCTGACATAACGTTCGGACCGGCGAGTGTGCTTGCGATAGGCCGCAGTCCAGATCGTGCCTTGCCATGCGCCGATGCCAAACAGCTTGTCGGTCATGTTCTTGGCATGCTTTTCAAGATCTTCGTCGGTCTGAATATGCTCCGCGACCGCCGCTTCGATGATGCGCCACACGCCGTCGGCAAAACGGATGCTCATGGTCAGCGATGCTGCATCGGGATCGGCCAGCCAGCCATCGCGGAAATCATATTCGGGCGCGATCTTCACATCGGCCAGCACCGCGCGCGTCGGGAAAGTTTCTCCCTCCAACTGCCAGCCGAGCTGCGCGCGCACTCCCGACCATGATCCGTCGGCCCCGATCAGGAAATCGCCGTTACAAACCTCGCCATTCTTGGCATAAACCCGCACGCCGCCCTCGACTTCTTCAAACCGGTCAAATTCCGTATTGAACCGCACCTCCGACAGCCCGGTCTTCATCAACTCCTGATAGAGCAAATGTTCGGTCCGGTCCTGCGACAGCGCAAGCGCAAAAGGGGTTTTGGTCTTGTTCTTGAAACGGCTGAAGTCGCAGACCAGAAACGGCTTGCGCTTCACACAATGGAACATGCGGATAGCATCGGTGCGTACCCCTTCGGCCATGAAGATATCAAGCACGCCAAGCCGGTCTAGGAATTCCAGACTGCGGGGAATGATCAGCACCGCGCGCGAATAGCGGTCGAGTTCCTGCTTTTTTTCTAGCAATGTCGTCCTGACGCCCTGTCGCGCCAGGGCCAGCGCGAGTGCCATGCCAACCGGTCCTGCGCCAGAAATTACCACCGATGCGCTATTGGAATCTGCCATTGCAATGTTATCCTTATAGCTATTATATAAAGTATAATTGCGAATATGCGAGTGAGTTGCAAGCGACTTTTACAGTCGGAATTTCATATCTTGGCGGCCCGGTCGCCATGCACGCGCGGCCAGCTTGGTTGCGGTCTGGCAACAGGTCAGCCGTGCTGCAAGACGAATGATTATCCTGATGATCTGGAAGGAATTTTAGTGATGGATGGCACAATTGGCACCCGCATCGGCAGTTCGACTGCTGACATCAGCCGGCTCAAAATGCGGGGTGCTGACGTGCTGACAGACATTGTCGGCAAGCGCGGTTTTGCCGAAACATTCTATTTCATCATCTGCGCGCGCTGGCCGACTCCTGCCGAATTGCGGATATTCGAGGCGGCAACGGTCATACTGATGGACCACGGCATTACCAACAGTGCGCTAGTCACCCGGCTGGTCGCCGATTCGTCGCCCGGCGAAATCCAGATCGCGATGGCCGCCGGAATGACGATGGTTGGCAGCAAGTTTGCGGGCACCATGGCCGGTGCAGGTGCGTTGCTGCAGGAAGGAATGGCCTATGACGGCGACAAGGCGCAATGGGCTAGTGAAACCGCCGCGCGCTTCCGCGCCGATAAAAAACCGATCCCGGGCTTTGGCCATCCCTATTACAAGGGCGTCGACCCTCGCGCCAAGATACTGATCGCGCTGACCCGCGAGGCGAGGGCCAAGGGCGATTATCTTGATTTGCTCGAACTCCTTTCACAGGCGGTCGATGCTGCGGCGGGTCGGCCGATTGTCGTCAATGCTACGGCCGTGCTGGGTGCAATGCTCAGCGAAGTGGGTTTTCCGGTCGCCGGAATGCGCGCTGTCGCAGCGGTCAGCCGCGCCGCAGGGTTGGCGGCGCATGTGCTGGAGGAATGGGAAAACCCGATTACCCCGACGATAATGGCCAGCGCCAATGCTATCGAATATATCGAAGACGCATGACCGAGCTTGCGGCCTTTTCCGCTGGCAAGGACGGCCTCGCCATGCTGGTTGCCATCATCCACGGCATCCCGGTCGACGCTGCGGCATATGATATGCAGCTGCCCGCACACCTCGCGTTCCAGCATGCGCTGGAGGCGCAGGGAATCCTGTTTTGCTCGGGACCGACATCCGCAACGCACCAGCCACGCGATGGCCGGGGCCTGACGATATTGCGCAATGTCACAATCAGCGAAGCCATGGCGATCTGGGCCGACGAACCATTTTACAAGGCGGGCGTGCGCACGGCCGAATTTCTGTCTTGGCAGGTCAACGAAGCGGCCCCGCCGCTGAAAGCGCTATTGCGCGTGCCGACCTAGGCGAGATCGACATTCATGCGAGCCGGAAGCCTTGGTCGGACAGCGCAACCCGGACCGTGAACGCACCTTCGTTGAGCAGCCAGGTGTTGATTTCAAAGGTGCGATAGCCTTTGAGGTGGAACACGTCCTGCGCGACCACCGCTTCAACCTCGGCGACCGAATCATACCCCTTCAGGATGATCAGGCCATCGGGCCGGTCCGGATCGTCGATAAATGGTCCAGCCAGCAGAACCTTATCCTGTTTTTCAAGGTCGATGAAGTATTGGATATGTTCCCGAATTAGCGAGACTCGGGTTTCGGCGTCGCTGTCCCATTTGGGAGTTTTGCGGACGATTACGGCATAGACGACCATGCCGAGCATGGCTTTGGTAATCTCTTTTTCTGCCTCGTGCAGCGGTTGGCTGTGCGCGTCGGGCATTTTGCTCTCCTTAAGGATGCAGTTGGATCAGGGTTGACTGGCAATCTCTATTTTGACATAAGATATACATATAATATATATATTTGCAAGATATGTGGATGGAATATTCGGTCCGTCACCGTCAGATGGAGGGTTCATGACACAGGTGGCAGCAGTTCGATCAAAGCGAAAGCCCTGGCTGGAACGCATCGGGCCATTGCGCAAAGTGACGAGGGCGGAGCGCGATGCTTTCGAACGCGATGGCGTTACCCATCTGCGCGCAATCTTGCCGCCGGATTGGGTGGCTGAGCTGGCCGGAACGCTTGATGACTGTTTCAGTGAAGAGCGCCCGGTCGTGACCGGCGCGGACCTTGATTACAGCCAATTTGCCGCATTGGCGGCGCATCTGGGCGGCACCACCCTCAACGACAATCCCGACCAGCAAAGCCATGGCCGTGCGCTGATCAAGACCGATGTGCACCATGTTCATGCCGGGTTTTATTTCTTTGCCCATTATTCGCCTTTCGCGCAGGTCGTTGCCGATCTAGCCGACAGCCGCGAGGTTCGTTTGTATGAGGATCAGATTTTCCTGAAAGAGTCAGGGTCGGGCATCCGCACCGCCTTTCATCAGGATGCGTCCTATTTCCATGTCGGCGGCGAGACATGCTGCGTGTGCTGGGCTTCGCCCGACGTGGTGACGCGTGAAAATGGAGCGATGGGCTATGTCCTTGGTTCGCACAAATGGGGCAAGATTTTCCAGGCTAACTTGTTCGCCAGCCAGACCGTCATGCCGGGCAGCATAGGCGATACCCTGCCCGATATCGAGGGCAATGAGGCTGATTATGACATTCGCTACATCGATTCAGCACCCGGGGACATGATCATCCACGATTATCGCACCGTGCATGGCGCGATCGGCAACACCTCTGCCACCATGGGGCGGCGCGCGGCCTCAATCCGCTATACCACTGACAATGCCCATTTCCTGTTTCGCCAATCCGCCCCCGCAGCTGCCAACGCGCTGCGTGATTATAGCCAGTTCAGCGATGGCGACGCGTTCAGTGGCGAGGATTTCCCGCTGGCTTGGCCGCGATAACTAGGCGGTCACGCCGGATTGGGTTGCCGATCGCTCTTGAAGGCGGTCGGGAAAGGGCCCAGGCCCAGCAGGCACAGCGCGCCGAGCGGGACGAGCATGACCGACGCCATCAGCGCGAGATCATAGGTTCCGCTGCGATCGAAAATCTGGCCAAAGAAATTGACGCCCAGCGCACCGCCCAGATTGACGGTCATCACCATCACGCCGAACACGCTGGAATAGGTTCGCATCCCGAAATAGCGCGCACAGAAATAGGCGCACAGGTCGATCTCTGCGCCTTGCGCCAGGCCCAGAGTGATCACGGCAAACACCGCCAGTTCCCAGCGGAGATGCTCGCTGAGCAATGCAGCAGCCCCGAAGGCGGGGACCATGGTATAAAGACAGGCGACAACCGTCGGTTTATAGCGGTCCATCAGATAGCCGGTCGCCACATGGCCGAACATCACTGCGGCGGCATAGATTGACAGCATGCCCGCCGCTGTTGCCGCCGCTATCCCCTTGTCTATCAACAGCGGTTGCAGCTGGCTTAAAATCCCAGTGCCTGGAATGTTACACGCAACAAAACAGATGATCATCAACCAGAACTGCCGCGTGCGCCAGATCGCGCGCCAGTCCAGCCCGTCGCCATGGGGCGATGCGGAAGCGTCGGGACCGGAGAAGCTACCCTGCAATTGCCCGTGCTCGCGTTCCCATTCGCGCCGTTCATGCACCAGGAAAAAGGTCGCGGGCAACGCCGTTAACAGCACCACGCCGGACATCAGCCAGAAGCCGCCACGCCATGTGTAGCTTTCGATTACCCCGGATAGCACCGGAGGCAGGAGCATTCCGGCAATTGAAATGCCGGTCAGCATCACGCCAAGGGCAAGACCGCGACTGGCAGCGAACCAGCTGTTAATGACGCGGGTGAAGGCAACCCCCGATGTTCCCATGCCGAAAATGCCGAACAGCAGCATCAACGCATAAAACCACATTTGTTCGGCCGGCATCATGGCGAGGCCCGCATAGATGATGCCGAGCGCGAAAATGCACGACAGTGCGACCTTACGCATGCCGATCCGGTCGATCGCCATACCCACCAGCGGTGCCGACAGTCCGCCGATCAGGATCAGCGAAAGGCCGGTGGAAATATCCCCGCGCGACCAGCCCAGATCCTGCTGCATGCCTTTCAGAAACAGGCTCGACAATGTATTGAACACCGCAAAGCAGGTGCCCATGCCGATGCTGCACCCCAGCACAATGCTCCAGCCGCTCCGCCATTCTCCCTTGCCCACCGTCATAGTCCATCCCTTTTTATTGCATCGCCGACCTATGCCTCAATACGCAATACAATCACCAACTTGCCAAATAGCAAGCGAAATTAGCCAAGAAAAATAGCTATAATCTCGTGCAATCAAAGGGCTTTGCTGCATAGCTGAAAGCGGCGCTTTTGGTTGGGATCATCGTTGTTGACTCAGCGCCTATGATAAGTATATTTTATATATATAAAACATGTTCACGAGAGAAAACTGGATACCAACCATATGGCGGCTTGAGAAAAGGGGATCAAAAATGCATCGGAAATTGACGGTTCTTCGCGCTTTGGCATGTTCAACTTCTGCTGTTGCGGCCATGCTGATTGCGGCGCCTCAGGCACTTGCTCAATCAACGCCACCGCCCGAAAGTGCTGAGTCGCCTGATGGCATTGCCGAAATTATCGTCACGGCGCGAAAGCGTGAAGAGGGTTTACAGGACACTCCGATTTCGATTTCGGCTTTCAGTGCCGAAACTCTGGAGGCGCGCGGCACGGTTCGGGTCGATGAAATCGCCGCCTTCACCCCCAATTTGCAGCTGTTCAACAGCCCCGGTTTCGGTGGCACCAGCGCTTCATCCGCAATTTATATCCGCGGCGTCGGGCAGAAGGACTTCTCGCCGTTTACCGAACCGGGCGTCGGCGTCTATATTGATGGTGTCTATGTTGCGCGCTCGGTTGGCGGCATTTTCGACCTAGTCGATGTCGAACGGATCGAAGTGTTGCGCGGACCGCAAGGCACATTGTTCGGTCGCAACACCATTGGTGGGGCCGTCAGCATCACCTCCAAGAAGCCCCAGCTTGGCGAATGGTCTGGTAAAATGTCGGGCAGCTATGGAACGGATAACAAGGTCAACCTGAAGGGTGCGATCAATATTCCACTGGGCGAACGAGTGGCGATGAACGCCTCGCTCTCGTATAGCAAGCAGGATGGCTATGTCACTCGGACCGACGGGATCGATCTTGGCAACACAAACAAGCTCAGCTGGCGCGGCGCGATCCGTTTTGAGCCCAGCGATAATCTGGAGATCAATATTTTCACCGATGGCCAGCGTGTGCGGGAAAATGGCCCAGCCTTCCAGCTGATCGGCGTGAATTTCAATTCACAGATTTTCAATCCACGGGGGCAGTCGCTCGGTGGTGTCGCAGGCGGACCACGCCCGACCCGCCTGGCACCGGTCGATGTGAACGCGCCGGGCTATCTCATCAACCTGCCTGATACAGTTGGCGCTCAGGTTGGTGCAAGGCGCAGCTACGCCAATCCGGCGGTCACCGTGCTGCCCAGCGGTCAAGTGGTTTATAGTAGCGCCACCGGCAACGCACCGGTCGACAATTTCTCGCTGCTGCATAATTACCTGCAGACTGCGCAGTTTTTGGGTTCTGGTGGCGCCGTCGGCGCGCAATGCTTCTCAGGTTTCGGTCAGGCCTATAATCCGCAGGCGGGCACGGCGGCCAGCTGTTACGGCAACCAATGGGTGCGCAACGATGGCACCAATGCTGGCACATCGCCGGCTTATTCCAGGGATAACATTTGGGGCGTTGGCGGTACCATCGACCTTGAAATTTCCGATAACCTGTCAGCGAAATCTATCACCGCCTACCGCGATCTGGGCAGCAGCTCCGCGCGTGATGGAGATCATTCGCCCAACCGGGTCATTGCCTATGTCGACGATCCATATAATCAATGGCAGATCAGCCAGGAGTTCCAACTTCAGGGCGAGAGCTTCAATAACCGCTTCAACTGGATCATTGGTGCCTATTATTTTAAGGAAAAAGGCATCAACCTGAATGAGGTGGATTTCACGCCCATCCGCTTCGAGACGGGTGGCCGCTTTGAAAATACTTCGCTGGCAATCTTTGCGCAAGGCACGTTCGAGTTGACTGATCAATTGTCAGTGACACCGGGCCTGCGCTGGACACGCGACCGTAAGAAATTCTTCGTTGATGGACGCGGGATTTTGGAAAACAAGGTGAGCATTGGTGATCCCAGCACGCAAACCGGCGTGGTCGACTGTGGCGCGGTGACCGGCAATAGCGCACTGAACGGGCTCACCTGCTTCACCGGCATGGTCAGCTCCTATGCAGTTGGCACCCGCGTGCTGCGGGGTGATGCGACAACGAGCTATAAGGACCTCACACCGATGCTGAACGTGTCCTACAAATGGACACCGGATCTGATGATGTATCTGAACTACTCGGAAGGCTTCAAGGGCGGCGGTTTCACCCACCGCACCCTGCCGCTGCCGCAGCTACCGGGGGATACGCCGACATTTGAACCGGAAACCGTCAGGGTTTACGAGGTCGGCTTCAAATACTCCGGTGTTGACCGCCGCTTCCAATTAAATGGCGCGTTCTTCTACACCGATTACAAGAACCTCCAGATTCAGGTGCTCGAAGGCGCTGCGCCGCAAATCAAGAATGTTGGCTCCGCCCGCATCATGGGGCTTGAGTTGGAAGCCAAGCTGGCGCCCGCGGAAGGCTGGCTGATCGAGGGCGGCCTTGGCCTGCTCGATGACAAGTATAAGGAGTTCGATGCCGGTATCACGGCGGGCTTCCGCGATCCGCTGCAACTCTCCGACCAGTTTGAACAGGTTTCCCGCGTCACTGCCAATATCGGCGTGCAGAAGCAGTTCCAACTGGGCGGCCTTGGATCGCTGACGCCGCGGGCGGACTGGTCCTACCGCTCAAAAACCTATTTCGATGCCATCAACACCGAAGTCATCGCCCAGCAAGCTTATTCGCAGTTCAATGCCAATCTGGCCTGGGCCAGTGAGGATGGCCGCTTCAGCCTGGTTTTCTCGGTCGCCAATCTCGGTGACAAAAAATACCTCCAGTCCGCCACCTACAATGAAACGTTTGGTATCTACGAAGGCGTATATGCGCGCGGTCGGGAATGGTCCGGGACACTGCGGGCTGGCTTCTGACCATAGTCGGATTTGGAAGAAGAAAGTGGGGGTAAGGCTTGCATGACCTGCCCCCTTTTCTCGGCATTTTTGCCACACCGCATCACAAAATCTCGCGAACGCGCAAGCCCGGTCGATTCCGCTTGCACAAATTATGACATTTTTATACCTATGTCACATACATAAGTTTGAGAGTCATAATATGTCTTAGCATCAGCCCCGCTTGGGGATGAACAGGGGGAGGCTTTAAATGAAAAGCAGGTCACGGATTTTCTGTTTCTCCGGCCAGGTAAGCGCCTTTGTCATGGCCGCTTTGATGGTTTCACCCCCAGCTCTGGCGCAGGGCGCCGAGGCTCCTGACTCCGAAGAGGTGTCCGGCGGGATTGAAGAAATTATCGTCACCGCCCGCAAGCGCGACGAAAATGTCCAGGACATACCTGTCGCCGTAACCGCATTGAGCGGCGATGCGCTGGCCGCGCGCGGGGTGGAGACCACAGCCGATATCGCCCGCTTCACCCCGAATTTGCAGCTTTCAAACGGTACCGCCGGGGATGGCGGACCAACATCGATGACTGCCTATATCCGTGGTGTCGGCCAGGATCAGGCGCTGATCACCTATGACCCCGGTGTCGGAATGTATCTTGATGGCGTATATATCAGCCGATCAGTCGGCGCGTTGATGGACGTGCTCGATCTGAGCAGCGTTGAAATATTGCGCGGTCCGCAGGGTACGCTTTACGGCAAAAACACGATCGGCGGCGCGATCAACCTGACTTCTGCAATGCCGTCGGGCAGTTTGGGTGGCAAGGCGGAGGTTACGCTCGGCCGTTTCGACCGGCTGGACTTCAAGGCTTCGCTTAACGTACCGTTGGTGCAGGATGTGCTTGATGCAAAGCTGACCCTTGCCCGGCTTGAGCGCGATGGTTATGCCGACCGTGTTGTTGCGGGCGATACAATGGGCGACGACCGGACCTATGCCGCACAGGGCATAGTGCGCTGGACGCCCAGCGAGCGGGTGACGGTAACATTGATCGGTGATTACACCGACAAGAATAGCGCTTCCAATTATCAGCAGATCGCCGCGATCAACACTGTGGCCGGGCTAACCCGCGGGCGCAACAATCTGCCAACCACTCAGCCCAAACTGACATCGGCATTGATCGGCAGCTATGGCAACTATGAATCGGGAACCAGTGGCCCGAATTTCAGCAATACCGAAGTCTGGGGCAGCAGTGGTACGATCGATATCGAACTGTCCGATACGGTCGCGCTGAAATCGATAACTGCCTATCGCGGGTTCACCGCCGATCTGGGTTCGGATAATGATGGTACCAGCGCGCAGATCGTCGAATCGATCGTCAACCAGAAACAGAATCAGCTGAGCCAGGAATTGCAGCTTTTGGGCCAGACCGATCGTTTCAAATGGCTGATCGGCGGCTTTTACATGCGTGAAAATGTGACCGCTGACGAAACTCGCTGGATATTCCCGGAGTTCTTTCCGTTCAATCAGGCCTGTTTGCCTAATCCACCGCAGGGCAATCCACGCAATTGCCCGCCCAATCTCAGTGCGCTGTTCTTTTATGATCAGGACGTCAAAACCTCGGCAGTCTTTGCGCAGGCAACCGCCGCGATCAGTGATAGCTTCAACATCACGGCAGGCATTCGCTACAGTCATGAAGCCAAAGAACTGTCAGGAAACACCCGCTTCCTCCTCAATCCGACTGCTTTTCTGGTCCAGCCCTATAGCCGCGATGACAGCTGGGATGCTTTCACCCCTATGGTTAGCGTGGATTTGAAGCTGAGCCAGGATGCCATGATCTACGCAATCGCATCGCAAGGGTTTAAGTCAGGCGGATTCGTGGCGGTGACGCTGAACCCTGCGGCGGCGGGCGAATCCTATGATCCGGAAAAAATCTGGACCTATGAATCCGGGCTCAAAGCTGAGTGGCTAGGCGGCACGCTTCGCACCAACGTTGCGGCTTTCTATTCGGATTATTCCGATGTGCAGCTTTCAGGCCTGGAAAATGGTGTCGTTCGCACAACCAATGCGGGTAAGGCCGAAATCTATGGCGCAGAGCTGGAGGTGGTGGCCCGCCCTGCTCCGGGGCTCGATTATAATTTATCGGTCGGCTATCTGCATACTAAGATTGCGGAACTGGCTGCAGGCGTAACCAGCACGGCTGTCGGCAACCGTCTGGTGCGGTCGCCTACTTGGACCTTGAACACGGGCTTGCAGTATGCCTTTGACCTAGCGGGCGCCGGCACGCTGACCTTGCGAAGCGACGCAACGATGCTGTCTAAATATTATAATGACATCGCCAATTACGAAGATCTGGCTGAAAATGGCTATGTTCTGGTCAATCTGCGCGCGACCTATGCCCTGCCGGGGGACCAGTTTGAACTGTCGCTATTTGGCAACAATGTGACCAACGCTTATTACAAGACCGGTGCGGCGTCAGCCTTTAACGACTTTGGTTTCAACTTCGCCTTTTTCGGTCGCCCGGCCGAATGGGGCGCCGCGCTGAAAGTCAAATTCTGATCGTGACGCCCGTTCGCCGCGTTCTGACTATCGGCGCGCGAGTCGGCGGTGCTCGTTGCTTCGTCACTTGGACAAAACCGCCGATTATTGATGAACCACGGGTTTTCCTCAGCCGATGGGCGCTAGCGGTTTTCGCTACGCTTGATGTCAGCTTCTATCGTGTTGTTGTTCGATGAACCACAACGATCAGGGAATGAGCCACGAGACACCGAAAGTTGGGCGGATGCTGGCCTTTGTCGATGAACAGCGGGTTCTGGTAAAGCTTAAAGATATACACTTGGCGAGTGGCTTTTTCAGTTGTCGCCGCCTAGTCGATTAGATGCCGATAGGCCGCGTGCTACTGGCGGGTGACGGTGCGGATGTATATTCGCCTGTCGGGTGCAGCCGATCAACACCGGCATGGCGGACGGCGACAATCTCGCTTGGAAACTGGCGGCAGTATTTGGACGACCATGCCTGCGATTCACTGCTGGTGCGGCTGGTTGATTTGGCGATCACAACCATATTGCGTTTTAGCCATGTCCAGTGGTTGCTAAAGGCGGCGCAGGCAAAAAACCACGGTGCATTGCCGCGCCAGCGCGATTATGCAGTACCCTGGTCACCGATGCCTAGGACCTGCTGCATGTTCGACTAGATCAAGGAACAAGTGCTATGAACGACCTCGTCGCAATCATGACCCGGATTCAAAAAGATGTTATCGATGCTTATGATTTCGATTTAGGCGCACAGCTGATCCATCAGGATTTGAGAGTTTTGCGGTCGTCTTTTGAAAACATTGCTCAGATGTTTTCAGGAGCGCGCGAAGCGCAATCCGGACATGCCTTGTCAGGGTTGGCCGGTCTAAAAATGGGTCTGACCATGATCCGTCAGTCCTTTCCTGACTGGTCGCACCATGATCTCGATCTGGCGCAATCAGGCAATAGGGTGTTCGGACGCATGACCGTGCGCGGCACGCATGAGGGTGTATTTTTCGGGATAGAAGCCACAGGCCGGACAATCAGCTTCGAAGAGTGGTGTATCGCGGAATTTCACGATGGCAAGCTAGCGGCATTCACCGGAATTGCTGATGAGCTGGGTTTCCTAAAGCAGTTGGGGGCGCTGCCGACAGGTTGACCGAAGAGTTGTTATGTACGCGAGTGAGTGCGCGCTTCCCTAAACGTCCAGATGGGCCGGACGGAGCGCTGATAAGACGAAGCGCTAAATCACCGGCGCAGCGGCAGCAGACAATATACGCCAGCTAATTGGCCCGAAAAATCGGTGTCACCTAGATGTTTGATCCCGGCCTTTGTAGGGTAGTATTCGGCGATCAATAGAAGGACGCGCTTTGGACAGATTCTGCATGGGAGCGCCCGCAAGAAGGTCTCAGCCTCCCGAGCAATAAGCACATTCAAATTCCGCCATTTTTCTCCGACAGGTTGTTAAAATACCATGGAAAATACCATAGAATCAAAACGCTGCATTTGCGTTGAACCGGCGCGTACGTGCGCCAAATCAACGCCGCTGACGGCGTTTCGACGGGCTGGAAATAGGTATGGGAAAGCAGTCGGTCAACAAATCTGTTTCAGCTTGCCTTCATGGCCGAACTTTATCTCGGCGATCCACGCAGTGACCTCGCTGTCGCTCCAGCGCGCCGCTGCGGGGGTGATCTTGTAGGGTGGCGGAAACCGACCGTCGCCAATCATTTTGTAGATCATGGTTTTACCCAGGCCGACGCGTCGCACCACTTCTGGAAGTGCAATGAACCGGTCGGCTTGCATCTCAGCCATCAGCCGCGCCCTTTGCGCGCCTTCTGGAACTCCCGGTCGCTGTCGAGGAATGCCGTCAGCATCGCGGGGATCAGATCGACCATGGAGTCAGCTTGGCCGTAAGTCTCGGCGTAGAGTTTGGCGTAATCCTGCAACGCATCGTGCAGGTCGGGCATGACCGCGATGGTCAACTTCACCGGATTGCGGTCGGGAAGCTTGGCGATACGCAATTCCGCCATGATCAGCGCGCTTCTGCCCAGGGCCGCAAGTTCAAATCCTTGTGGACAATAATCCGCAGCGGCCAACCGGGGCGCACCTTGATTGTGGGCTGGATGGCGAGATTCTTGGTGACCAGCTGCTGCCCTGCCTGCGAAGCATTTTGCTGTGTCGATTCACGCAACGCCCGCACGAGATCGCTTTCATTACCGCCAAATGTCAGCTCGGTGCCGACCCCCAGCAGCGTTGAGAGCGCAATGCCCTTGATCAGCCGCCATGTGTGATAATCGACCTTGTCGGACAGCCCCGCATAGCCAGAAGCATCGGTCGCGGGCGCATTGTCGATGCGGATCGAGGAACCATCGGGCATGATGATACGCTGCCAGACGAGCAGCGCCCGGCTTTGGCCGAACGCGACCACGCTGTCGTAGCTGCCAATCAGCCGTGCGCCCTGCGGCACAAGCAAGATGCGTCCGGTGGGGCTATCATAGACATTCTCGGTCACCAGCGCGTGGACGAACCCCGGCAGGACGGCCTCAAGTCCCCGGACGCGGCTTACCGAAACAAGCCGGTCCGCAGACACATGTATGGGGGACCGTACTCTTGCAACCCCAGTTGGGGG
>JACVCM010000082.1 GCA_016742125.1 Sphingomonadaceae bacterium
GCCGTTTGCCTCAGTGTTGGGCCCCCCCTTCCGCCGGGTTGGGTCCACAGTTCGGCCCTTGTATCGCCCAACATTTGGGCCGAGCAACCCTCAGGCATGTGCTGGTCGGCAAACATCAGGGGCGGCACGCCAGGGTGTAGGCTGTCCCGCCATCGCAATCGCTTTTACATTGTCGTCGCCCTGATTTAAGCAAGCGATTAAACAGGGCGAGAGGCACAACATGCAGGTCAAGAATGCGGTTTTCCCTTCCGTGGAGCATGCGTCGGTCTCAGGGGACAGCGCAACATACGCACGAGTCCGATGGGGCGCTAAACTGTGAAACCGATAACAAATCGCATCACCGAATTGCTCGGCGTAGAATATCCAATCGTGCAGGCACCGATGGGGTGGATAGCCCGAGCGCAACTGGCATCAGCGGTATCAAACGCGGGTGGGTTGGGGATTATCGAAACCTCGTCCGGCGAACTGGAAGATGTGCGCGCGGAGATAGTCAAGATGCGCGAACTGACCGATAAGCCCTTTGGCGTAAACATCGCGCAGGCCTTTGTTCGAGATCCGGGTATTGTCGATTTTGTTGTTGATCAGGGTGTGAAATTTGTCACCACGTCTGCAGGCGATCCCAACAAATATTGCGGGCCTCTGAAGGCTGCAGGTCTGACAGTGTTCCATGTCGTACCGACGCTGGCAGGCGCGCTAAAGGCCATTGCGGCGGGCGTTGACGGCTTGGTCGTCGAGGGCAGTGAGGGTGGAGGGTTCAAGAACCCCAACGACGTCGCACTCATGGTTCTTCTGCCACTCATCAGGAGCAAGATGGATGTGCCGATCATCGCGGCAGGCGGCATGGTCTGCGGGCGCACGATGGCTGCGGCATTCGCACTGGGCGCCGAAGGTGTCCAGATGGGGACGCGTATGGTGAGCGCGTCGGAATCGCCTGTACATCGGAATTGGAAAGACGCGATTCTGAATGCGAAAGAAACCGACACCCTGTTCCTAAACCGCCACGGCCCCGGGCCAGCCTTTCGTGCACTGCGCACCGCAAGGACGACCAGGCTCGACCTCGAACCCAGCGAGAATATCATGGGAGAAATGCGCGGCGTGCTCGACCTGTATTTCGGTGGCGATATGGAAGCGGCGATTGCTCTGTCGGGCCAAGTGGCGGGACGGATCGATGAGGTGAAGCCCGCCAAGCAGATCATCGATGAAGTCATGACCGAATTCCATGCTATCATGAGCGGAATGGCAGAAAAATATCTATAGGAGCGCGTTTGGATCCCGTCCTTGAAGATTTTTTGAGCGATCCGGCTGCGGACCTTTCGGCTCTGCACGATGTATCGCGGATCAAGGCTATGCTTGAGCAATGCGCGCGGGAAAGCCGTGCCATCAGCTATTCGGAACTTCTTCTGAATTTGGGATTCCGTTTTACCCGTCCGAAGATGAGGGCGATTTGCAAGACGCTCGACAAGATCGATCAGCTGGCTGCAACCGAGGGGGCGCCGGCGCTGGCGGTGCTTGTGGTGCGCGAAAGCGATCAATTGCCCGGTCAGGGCTGGTGGACCGGACGAACCGATTACCGGGGCCAATGGACTGGACCAGCCGCACAGGCGCATGTTGCCCAATTGCAGAAGGCGGTTTTTGCCTATTGGGCGAAACGATAAAAATGCCTGCGGACTTCGCCACCTGCATCGCGCGATTTGTGCAGCGGTGCCTTGGCGGAACCGCCACTATAGACAATTTATGTCGATTGACCGGCGGCGCGAATATGGAGAGCTGGTCATTCGATTGTGCCGGGAAAGGCTATGTGCTTCGGCGCTCACCATCCGCCGAACTGATGGCGGATCGGCCATTCGGCCATGATGTGGAGGCTGCCGTCGTGCGCTCTGCTCTGGCCGCTGGCGTTAAGGCCCCTCAAATCCTCAGCGAGGTCGAACCTGGAGATTCCCTTGGCACCGGCTATTTGATGCACCGTGTTGAGGGCGAGGTGCACCCGGCCCAAATTCTGGTAAACCCGCCTATATCGCTGCTGAGCGATATCGCGCGGGAGTTGGCGGCCATACACGCCGTTCCGTTGGCCACGCTGCCAAAACTACCCGAAACAAGCGCGGCAGCCTTGCTCACCGATTTGCAATCACGATTCACGGAATTTGGCGGTGATCGTCCGGTCATGGCGCTAGCGTTCCGATGGTTGGCGGACCATGTGCCCGGTCCGGTCGATCCCGTTCTTCTCCACGGCGATTTTCGCATGGGCAACATCATGGTCGATGCGAACGGTCTGGCCGCGGTGCTTGATTGGGAGCTGACGCATCTGGGAGACCGGCACCAGGACCTGGCATTTGGCTGCATCAATAGCTGGCGTTTCGGTTATATAGACAAACCCGCATTCGGCGTCGGCCGGCTCGACGAACTGTTCGACGCCTATGAACGCGAAAGCGGCGTGGCTGTGGATCCAGACCGCTTTCGCTGGTGGCTGATCTATTCGACCCTATGGTGGGGGATATGCTGTCTGCAAATGGCCGACATCTGGCGCAGCCGAATGGACCCCGGCCTCGAACGCGCAGTGATCGGTCGGCGTGCGTCGGAAACGGAAGTGGATTTGTTGATGCTGCTGGAAGAGGATGCACCGGCCGCAGAACGACGACCCGTGATCAGGCCCGAGGGTTCCGGGTCGGAAAGCAACCAGCAGGGGGAACCATCCGCCAGCGAGCTGATCCAGGCCATCATCGGATGGATCGAAACCGATATCCGCACCCCCGCTCAAGGACGCGACCGTTTCATGGCATCAGTGGCGCTTAACGCGCTCGGTATGCTCCGCCGTGAGGTCGACGCACCAATCAATATCCATGACAGGGCATTGTCCGAAGAACTGATGGCGGGGTCAAAGTCGCTCGCAACCCCCGGTCTGCTTGGGCACTTGAAAGCTCAATCCCTCGCAAAGCTTCGCGTGGACCAACCGAAATACTCGGCACTTGCCGTCGCACGAGCGAAGTGGGAGAAAGCCTGATGCTGTTCGAAATTCCGCAGGAAATTGCAAGCTATCTCGCCGTTCTGGACGAATTTATCGAGCGCGAGATTAAGCCAATCGAGCAGCGCGATGACAATATCCGTTTCTTCGACCATCGCCGCGAACATGCGCGTACCGATTGGGACAATGAAGGCCATCCGCGTCCGGAATGGTGGGCTTTGCTCGCCGAAATGCGGACTGTTGCGGACAAGGCGGGACATTACCGCTTTGCGATTCCAAAGGAATATGGCGGGCAGGATGGTTCCAATCTGGCCATGGCGGTGATCCGGCATCACCTGGCGCATAAGGGGCTGGGGCTGCACAATGATTTACAGAATGAAAGCAGTATCGTCGGCAATCTGGTACAGGTGTTGATGCTCCGCGATTTTGGCACCGACGCGCAAAAGACCGAGTTCATCCCGCCGATGCTGGAAGGCGAGATGGGCTGGAGCTTCGGATTGACCGAGGAACATCACGGCTCGGACGCAACCTACATGGACACGCGCGCGGTTCGAGAGGTGCGTCAGGGCGTCGCAGGATACCGCATCGATGGCAACAAGATGTGGACAACGGGCCTACCCTTTACCAGTCATGTCATGACCTTTGCGCGCACCGGCGGCGTTGACGGCAAGGCGAGGGGCATAACCTGCTTCATCGTCCCCAGCGACGCACCTGGGTTTGAAATCGGCGAATATATGTGGACATTCAACATGCCGACGGACCATCCCAAGGTGCGCTACGACGGGGTGTGGGTACCCGAAACCGCCATCCTTGGCGAACTCGACAATGGCCTCGCGGTCGCGCAGCATTTTGTGCATGAAAACCGCATCCGGCAGGCTGCATCCTCGCTCGGCGCTGCGCAATATTGTATTGATGAGGCGGTCGCATATGCGCGCGAACGGAAACCCTTTGGCAAGCCGTTGGCCATCAATCAGGGTATCCAGTTTCCGCTGGTCGAACTGCAGACCGACGCTGAAATGCTGCGCCTGCTAATCTTCAAAACTGCGGCAGAGATGGATACCATGACGAAGCCTGAAGTCGCGCAGCGTCTGTCCGACAAGGTCAGCATGTGCAATTACAAGGCGAACCGTCTAGTCTGCAACGCAGCCGATTTTGCGATGCAGGTTCATGGTGGGATCGGCTATTCGCGGCACAAGCCGTTTGAACATATCTATCGCCACCACCGCCGTTATCGCATCACCGAAGGCGCGGAGGAAATCCAGATGCGCAAGGTGGCGGGGCATATGTTCGGGTTCATGGGGTGATGCAGCAAGCAATCGACTTTCTGGATGAAACGACCTCGCTGGCAGAATTACTGGCACCTCTAGTCGACAATCAGTTCGAAAAATCGACACAGTTTAAAGGCTGGACCATCGACATTATCCTGCGCCACCTTCACGTTTGGAACATCGCGGCTGACCTTTCGCTCACTGATGAAGCGGCCTTTGCGAATTTTTTGAGTGATATGATGGCAGGAATAAGGGGCAGTCGACTGCCCGATTTCGAGAAGAGCTATCTGAACGGACTTTCGGGCCAAAAGCTTCGACTGGCATGGATCGACCGCGCCAAGACGACGTCGGTGCATTTTATCTCGGCCGATCCCAAGATGCGGCTCAAATGGGTCGGGCCTGAAATGAGCGCGCTGTCATCCATCACTGCACGGTTGATGGAGACTTGGGCGCACGCACAGGCGATCTACGATATATTAGGGGTGGTACGGGTTGACCATGACCGCATCGGCAACATTGTGCGGCTTGGTGTCAACACTTGGGACTGGACCTGGAAAAATCGCCGGATGGAGCCGCCGGGGCCTATGCCCCGCCTCAAACTGGAGGCACCATCCGGAATAATTTGGGAATATGGTACCGGCGAAGACCTCATCGAAGGCAGTGCCTCAGAATTCTGCCAGGTCGTAACCCAGTGTCGCAATATCGCAGACACCTCGTTAAAAGTAGAGGGCGATATCGCGCGACAGTGGATGGCGGCGGCGCAGTGTTTTGCAGGGCCACCCGAAGACCCCCCGCCACCGGGAAGCCGTTTCGTTAAAATAGCTTAGCCTGCTGTGCCTGGGTTGAAGGACGGCGGGTCGCTTGCGGGGAAGGACGCGTCAGACATATCATCGATCTCTTCCCAGTCATCTCCGGGATAATCGCGCATCGAGGACGTGCCGGCGTGACGTGTCTGATCGAAATTTTCATAATCGGTTTCGTCATCGGCGAATGCTGCTGAAAATTCGTCGCGCCAGTCTTCGGCCATCGGCATCCATTGTTTTCTGGTGGCATAGAGACCTGCGCCAACCGCTACCCCAACACCGACCACCGAAATGACTGCGGAAAGCCATGAAGGTGTGGCCAATGCTTGGCGGTTCCGACCTCTACCCTGACGAATGGGACTTTTTTTGGCACTGGGCTGAGCATTCTTCCTGTTCGCGGCTTTGGATCCCTGGGGTTTGCCAGACTTGGTATTTGCAGTGTTTGTTGCAGTTCCGGTCGCCATTGCTGTCATCCTTTTATGAAGTCATGCGTTCGCGCATGTCAGTCAACGAGCCGCCCACCATGAAGTTCCGCCTTTGGACGCTTTTCCCGCCCAATTCGTCAAACCTGCATCGGATCGGGAACCAAATGCCGGAACATCTGTTTTCCCGACACTCTGAAAGGGAGAAAATAAATGAATATCATATTGATTCTGGTGGTCGGTGGTGTCCTCGGCTGGCTTGCGAGTATTATCATGCGAACCGACGCGCAGCAGGGTATTTTCCTGAACGTTGTAGTGGGTATTGTTGGCGCCCTACTGGCGGGTTTTCTGATTACACCGCTGATCGGCGGCGCACCCATTACATCCGGCGCGTTCGATATCATGTCGCTCGTGGCATCGTTCCTTGGCGCAGTCGTGCTGCTTGCCATCGTAAATCTGTTTCGTCGCGGTCGTGTCCGCTAAATCCAAGAAAGGTAGTATCTATGAAAAAGTCATTCCTTATTCTCGCCGCTTCGGCCTCCCTTGCGGCCTTGTCGGCATGCGATTCACCCGCTGAAAACGCGCAGGAAGAACAGGCTGATGCCGTTCGCGACAATGCAGAAGCTCAGGCCGATGCCATGGAAGAGCGTGCAGATGCGACGGATACCACCGTCGATGGTGTAGATTCGGCAACAGAAAACAAGATGGAGTCTCAAGCCGATGCGATAAGAGAGCAGGGCGAAGCGAAGGCAGACGCGATGGAAGACAAAGCCGACGCTGCCGACAAGTAAATATCTCGATCCGACCCTTCCTCCTCAGGAAGGGCCGGGTCGACCATGTGCCGCATCATATAGATGGTGCAAATAATTCGGATTGAATATCGCCAGTTCCTTGAGCTTGGCAAGATGGTGCACCGTCAGTGTGCCCCGTCCAATTGTGATAATACCAGTTTGCTCAATTTCTTTTAGTGTACGGCTGACATGGGGCTGCGTCATGCCCAGCGCGTCGGCGATATCCGATTGTGTCAGCGGAAAAGAGCATTTTCCATCCTCCGTCAATCCTATGGTCTTGAGCCTCAAATACAGTTCGCAGATGAGATGAGCGACGCTTTCAAGTGCGGTTCGCTGCCCCACCGATACCAGCCATTCCCGCTGGATCGCGGCGGTGACGAGACTGTCGCACCAAAGCGCTCTGAGAACAGCAGGATAATCGTTACCAAGCGCTTCGAATTCCGCCGGACTCATTCTGGCGTAACGTAATGGCGTCAGAGTCCCGATTGAATGGTCCATCGCGTCGAGGATGTAGACGTGCAAATCGGCGAGGTCGCCAGGAACGAAAAATGCCAATATCTGTCTGCGTCCGTCTTCCAGCGTTTTGTATCGGCATGCCCAGCCATCGATTATCACGTTGACCGTCCGCGGATCTTCACCTTCGCTGATGATGTCCTGTCGGCGTGCAAGGGATAAGATGCGGCGACTGCAGATTTCCTGAATCGCCTCTTCCCCTTTTTGCGGTAATCTATTGAAAGAATTAAGTTTTCTAATCAGAAATTTGCCAGACACTCGGGCGTCCCTCCCCATTTGACGACCGGCTGCGAATCCGTCCGTACAATCGGGTTACACCAAATTTTGACCTTGGATATCCAAAATGTTCAAGACGAGGTGATGACGGTCCATCCCGACGTCAGCCGTCAACCCCCATCGGTTCGGGCAGAACAAGGCGCACCCGTGTGCCCCCGTCTTGTGCCGTCTCCATGCTCATTTCGCCATTCAGCTGTGTGGTAAAGGCGTGCATCAGTTCCATGCCCATCTGGCCGGCCTGGCTGCTGTTTTCATATCCCCGACCGTCATCTGATATGACAACCTCCATGTCATTTCGGTTCTGGCGGAAGTGCACTTCAACCGTTCCCTTGTCGTCGGGACCAAAGGCGTGCTGGAAGGCATTCGTCACAGCCTCGACTACGAACAGGCTTAGCGGAACAGCAACATCGACCGGAATTACGGTGCCAAATGCCTCGCACACAATATTGACATTTGGGGGTCGTTGGGCGTGCGCATTGAATTGCAAGCTTAGGTCCCGGAAAAGATCGTCCACAGCCACTCGTCCCTGTTCATGGTCGGCATCATCGTCGTACAACAACCGGTGAATGAGGGCGAGCGCGGAAATGCGCGCCATCGTCTGTGACAAGACTGTCTTTGCCTTGCTTTCCCTGGTGCGGGCAATCTGAAGCGACAGCATGCTGTTGATGATCTGCAGGTTATTCTTGACCCGGTGATGGACTTCGTGGGTAAGCCGGGTTTTAGCCGCAAGAGCCTGGGTGAGTTCCCGGTTCCGCATGTCGATGGTTTCGGCCATGATGTGCAAATCTGCGCTCAGCGCGGCGACCTCTTCGGGAGCGCCAGCAAATTTTTCGCGGTCTCCCCTAAAATCGCCATGGGCAAATCGGCCGGCCATTTTGGCAAGTTCGCGCAGCCACGTCACAACAAGCTTCTGCGTCCCCAACCAGATTGCCATCGATGCCAGCAAAATGGATGCAAGAGGCAAGAGGAAGCTTACTCTGGCTTGCCTTATTGCCGTCGCCATAAGCTGCTGACGGGGCTGTGCGTAGACCACAACGAGATCGTCACTGTAGAGCCGCGCGACGCTGTACATCCACTCTTCGCCTGACGCCGATTTGGCCTCTAGACTGCCTTCGATCCGTACAAGATTTGGAGGTCGAAAATCCTGTTGCTGTGTTCCTTCCGCTACGACGTTGCCATCCGTTGACATGATGGAAATCGAACCGGTCAGGTTTTCAGGTGCTTTGGCAATCGAGTTTCGCAGATCATCCATGCTGATTCCGGCGGAAATTCCCCCGAACTGACGACCACGATCGTCGCGCAGTGGAAGAAACAATATCAGTATCTCCCTGCCAGAGATGGGGCCGACAACTGGAGCTTTGGTAACAGTCAGCCGACCTGCCTGAATTCCTCGTTGCCACCATGCAGCCCCTGCGAAATTGGTGCCTGGCCTATAAGGCATCGCAGAACATCGGACATTGCCTTGGGCATCGGAGCGAACGAAATTCACGATAGCGCTGTAATCGCGCAAACCTCCCGACAGTGCCTCGCCACAGCGGTCCGTCATGGCAATCACATCAGGGTTTGCGGCAAGGGTCATAAGTAAATGCTGCGCAACGACAAAACGGTTACGTTCCCGTTCTGCAATCGCAGCAGCCTTGGCATTCAGCTCACTTCCGGCGAGAACGCGTATATTTTCAAGCGTTGCCAACCCCTGAATCACGCTCACAACCACAAATGGGAGCAGCGCCGCTACGACGATCCAGATCAGTCCTTGCCGTAGGTTCGAAGGTTTCAAAAACCGCACTGGAACTAGCCCTGTTTGCGCAATTCAACCCCCTGCGGGAGGCTGAGAACGTGTTCGCACTTCGCGACTTTTCTTCAGCTTGGGTGGCATGTCCGCAACATCATCGTCAGGGCCATTGATCAAAGCAGCCAACGCAACACGACCGCGCGCAAGTCGACTTTTGACGGTGCCGATCGCGCAGCCCGTAATTTGCGCGGCTTCCTCGTAACTTGCCCCACCCGCACCTACGATGAGCAGCATTTCGCGCTGCTCGGCAGGCAATTTTTGCAGCGCCTGTTCGACATCGGACATATGGATGTGATGTTGCTGGGGCGCGGCCTCGACTAGCAAGCGTTCTGCGGCTTCTGGATCCCAGCTCGTCATCCGCGAATTTTTTCGCATGGTTGTATAAAACTGGTTGCGCAGGATCATAAACATCCATGCACGAAAATTTGTCCCCGGCGTGTAACTTTCATGCGCCGCCCATGCCTTCATCACGGCATCCTGGGCAAGATCGTCGGCCAGTTCCCGATTGCCGCAAAGCCCGCGCGCAAATGCGCGCAGCGATGGCACGATGGCGATAATCTCTTTGCGGAAGTCCGTGGCTACCGGAGCACGCGTCTTTGACTCAGTCATGCTATCGGTCATGAAAATTTCTTCGTTGCCGACATTTTTGCGTCGATTTGATCCAGTAATGCTAGAAAATCTGCGGGGATCGGCTCCGACGCAATTTCATCATGCATTTTGCGCAGCGCCGCCGTTACTGGATCGCCCTTACCCTCAGCATAGGTCTTGACTGATCGGCTGCGCCGTCCCCCCTTTGAATCACCCATGTTCGACGCTCCGGTTATCATATGAATTATTCTCGGCCCTGCACGCCGATCGGTCGTTGCGGCATGGAGGTCGTACGACCCCAAATTTAGAATACTTAATCCATTTCGAGGAAAAATGTTCCCATAGGCGGAACAAAAAACTTTCTTGCACGTATATGTCTTTAGCAGTGCTTATGCTGCCAAGGGAGCGAATATGTCTTTCAAACAACAACTGGCAAATGAACTGCCATATCTCCGGCGCTATGCGCGGGCGTTGACCGGGTCTCAAACATTGGGTGATGCAGCCGTAAGGGAAACGCTGGAAGCCATATTGGAGGCACCTGAGGAGTGGGATGAAACCCTGCCAGTCAAAACTGAACTGTTCCGCACCTTTCATCGTATTTGGAATAGCGACGTTTTGGCGCCGCTCGAGACTCGGGGACGGAGCGGCGTCATTGCAGAATTTCCGATAGAAAGACGGCAGAGCCTGTTGCTGGCCACGGTTGAAGGTTTTTCAGAAGATCAGGTGGCGTTGATACTGGGTCTCGGCTCCGCCGACGTTACCGACCATGTCGAGGCCGCGCGCGTTGCGATCGCGGACGCGTTGACCGCCAGGGTGCTTATTATCGAAGATGAATCCATTATCGCCCTGCATATCAAGCAAATCGTCGAAAGCCTTGGCCATCAGGCAATGGCAATCGTCCGCACCAGAGGTGAGGCGGTCGCGCAGGCGAGGGAAGATCCCCCGGAACTGATCCTGGCCGACATCAATCTCGCCGATGGATCCAGTGGGATAGACGCTGTCAAGGATATCCTTGCAGAGCAATCGGTACCGGTTATCTTCATTACCGCCTATCCAGAACGCCTGTTGACTGGTGAGCGTCCAGAGCCGACTTATCTCATCACAAAGCCCTTTGAACCCGAGACGGTCATAGCGACAATTGGGCAAGCGCTTTTGATGCACCGGGAGCGAACTTCGGTCGATTCCCAAGCCGCGTAAATTTTCTGGGAACAAATTTTCCCGAGGGACGTTATCCTGGGGTAAAACAGAACAAAGACAATGACGCTGGTATTTACCTTCCCCCCCCATCCCCGAATGCCAGCTGCATGAACACCCCGGCCTACGCCGGGGTGTTTTTTTGTGCGCGCAGAGCGGCCCGTTAACGCCAACGTCACTTATGCTTGAAGCATATCCCCACAGGAAATCTTTCTGCTAAGGCGCAAAATGACGGTATTTTACATTTGCGCCGTTTTTTTGTTAGAAACAATCGATGCTCCACAAACGGCAATATGAAGATAATGTTGGTCAGTTAAATTACTGGCGGTCTCCCGTCGAGGTATCATATTTGGCGGAACCCGATTCGCCAACAGCCCCGGATGCCGACGATTTCCGGCTCATCGCAGAGAATATGCCTATGCTCTGCTGGATAGCCAGAGGAGATGGCTATATCTATTGGTACAACCGCAGGTGGCACGATTATTGTGGGTCGACCCCGCAGGCGATGGAAGGTTGGGGGTGGCAGGACGTCCACGATCCTGCGCAGTTGCCAGATGTGATGCGCAACTGGACCCAATCGATCGAAACCGGCGAGCCGTTCGAGATGGTCTTTCCGCTACGTGGTGCCGATGGGGCTTTTCGTCGGTTTTTAACCCGGATCGTGCCGGTACGGGCGAGCGATGGGCGGGTCATCCGTTGGCTGGGTATCAATGCGGAGGTCGAAAGCCAGCTTAATGCAGAAGCCGCACTAGCCGTAACCGAAGCCAAGTTCAGGGTGTTGACCGACGCCATGCCTCAAATGGTCTGGTCGACGCTGCCTGATGGATTCCATGATTATTTCAACGCTCGTTGGTATGAATTTACCGGTGTTCCCCATGGTTCTACGAATGGACAGGGATGGAACGATATGTTTCATCCCGAAGATCAGGCCAAAGCATGGGAACGGTGGCGGCACAGTCTTTCAACCGGCGAAGATTATGAAATTGAATATCGTTTGAAGCATCATAGCGGCGAATATCGCTGGACGTTGGGTCGTGCTTTACCCGTCAGGGATGCGAAGGGTGAGATAACGCGGTGGATCGGTACCTGTACCGATATTCACGAGAGCAAAATGGCTGCCGACCAGACTGAATTGATGGGGCGCGAGCTGAGCCATCGCATCAAGAACATCTTTGCCGTTATCGCCGGCTTGATTGGCTTGTCGTCTCCTGCCGATCCGGAGACACGAAGTTTTGCGAAACAGCTTGCCGGCCGGATTTCAGCACTGGGCCGTGCCCATAACTTCGCTCGACCGCATAGCCCTATGTCCGACCCTGGGCGCGAATTCGGTAGCCTCCACGGTCTACTCCGCGAGATTTTGACGCCTTACGAAATAGATGGTGCACCTCGTTATATTGTGAACGGAGAGGATGTTCCGGTGAGCGACCGTAGCGCCACGCCAATTGCGCTGGTGGTGCACGAATTGGCGACTAATGCCGTAAAATATGGCGCATTGTCGTCCGCAGCTGGTGTCATAAATATCAGCACTGTCTGCCGGGACGATAATGTCATCATAGAATGGCAGGAAACCGGCGGTCCTCCTGTATCTGCGCCGCCTGGTATAACGGGATTTGGAAGCCAGTTATCGGAGATAAGCATCGCCGATCAGCTCGGCGGCGTTATCGAGCGGCATTGGAAAACCGAAGGCCTGTGCGTCAAAATAGAGGTCAGTGCCGCAAGACTATAGTTGCGGACCCTCGTTTCGATCGAAAACGCGTAATGCCGGGGGTGGCGAGGCCAATTGACCCATGCGATATTTTACAAGGTAGTCGAGCGTCGTTTCGACCACTTCATCACCCACGGGCTTGGAAAGCACCCCAATCGTGCCATCAATGCCTTCGCCCAGCTGCCCCGGATTGGCCGTCAGAAATAGCACCACTGCGCCATATTCCTGCGCCAGCTTTCGCCCGATTTGCGGACCGGTTTCACCATCACGCAGGTTAACATCGACCAGCGCGAAATCCGGTTTGCTCTCGGCAAACTTAAATGCGGTTTCGGCGTCTGGAGCGATACCAACTGTTTCGAAACCAAGGTTGGACAACGTTTGGCGCAAATTAAGTGCGACCAGAAACTCGTCCTCAACAATCAGAACCTTGTTACTCATAACCTTACCAGAATTGATTGAATTACCATTGAGGTGATAAGCCGGAAAAGCGGCTTAGGTTCCCGAATTTGCCGCATTATAGGGCACTTTTTGGGGATTTAACGTCAACAACTTTACAATTGGAAGTGCCGAAGCAATGGTGAGCCCTGCTGGATTCGAACCAGCGACCTACTGATTAAAAGTCAGTTGCTCTACCGACTGAGCTAAGGGCCCCGACTGGAACCGCGATGCGGTCCGTGCAAGAGCGCTTCCCCTAATGGCGCTATCCCTCGGGGTCAAGCCGCTTTGGGCGGTTCAATCGCGATTGCAGATGGCGCAAGGTGCGACCGGTGACAGGATCGCGCCAATGGGGTGCGATCATGGCCGCAGGTGTCAGCACAAAGTTACGCCCCCGCATATATCTATGGGGAATGACCAGTTCCGGCGCGGCGCTGATCCACATGCCTTCGGACCATAACAGGATATCGATATCGAGCACTCTGGCACGCCATCGCTGACCGCGCCGAACACGCCCGAAATGGGCTTCGACCTGGAGGAAACGGGAGAGCAGGGCAGGCGGATCAAGGTCGCTCGATACGATGATCGCCGCGTTTGCATATCTCCGCAGTGAAGGGCCGATCGGCGCCGATTCGATCACCGCTGATTGCGCAAAAACATCGACATCGTCCATCTCAAGGGCAGCAATCGCCTGGGTGATTACATGCGCCGGCTTGCCGATGAGGGAATGCGGCTGGTTCGAGCCGAGGCCAACGAGATAGGTGTAACGCAGGCTAGATATCCTCTATCAGACGCCGATAAAGCTGCGGCCTGCGATCACGGAAGAAACCCATGCTGGCACGGTGCGCCCGTGCCTGATCAAGGTCGAATGTGGCGACCATCAATCCTGTCTCGCTATCGTCCAGTTCGGTTATAATGTCACCCCACTCATTGGTGATGAAGCTGGTGCCATAGAATTTCTGCGCCTCTCCGCCATGATCACTTTCGGCACCTACCCGGTTGGCGGCTATCACAGGCATGCAATTGCTGACGGCGTGGCCGACCATCGCGCGTCGCCACATATGTCGTGTGTCAAGGGAAGCGTCCTGAGGTTCAGCGCCGATCGCCGTCGGGTAAAACAGCATTTCCGCCCCCATCAACGCCATCGCGCGGGCGCACTCGGGGTACCACTGGTCCCAGCATATTCCGACGCCGATACGCGCGCCGAAAATGTCCCAGACCTTGAACCCGGTATTGCCCGGACGAAAATAATATTTCTCCTGATAGCCGGGACCGTCCGGAATGTGGCTTTTCCGATAAGTGCCAAGAATCTCGCCATCGGCATCGATCATTGCCAGCGTGTTATAAAAGTGCGAACCGTCCCGTTCGAAAAAACTTGTCGGAAGTGCTACGCCAAGCCGTCTTGCCAGCTTCGCCATTGCCTCGACCGACGGATG
>JACVCM010000083.1 GCA_016742125.1 Sphingomonadaceae bacterium
GGGGGGCCTGTTCCGGGGCCTTCTGTTTGTGGCGGGCGGCGCAGGGGCTCTCAAGGCCGGGCGCCCCTCCAATTTTGCCGCGCAAGCAGAGCGCGCTCCGCGCGCGTCTTTGCCTGTTCCCAGCGAAACAAAATCGGTTCCTCCACCGCCGCTGGCGCGGCGCTTCGCGGCCCTGACACCCGCCGCCCCGCCCGCCCTCTCGAAGCTGTTCTCGATATTGGGAACGGCTTTTGAGGAGTGTGTCATGGCAACTATTTCATCCATATCTGAAGCGTCCGACCGCGTGATGGCGAAGCTCATTTCCGGGCTCGAAATCGAGTTCGGCAGCAGCGCCGCCGAAGGATTGGCGCGTCATTTTCTCGACGCAGAGGAGGTCGATTTTCACTGGGATGCACGGCAATCTGAATGGTGGCTTGGCGCATATGAGACTCAGGATGACGATGAAATCGAGTTGGATCGTGTGTTGGTCAGTGGCTTTCTTGATCGCCGCTGGTTCGTTGCAACCATCATTATCGATGGCGATGGCAACCCGCACGGGATGCTAGGATGCCGCGATTTCGAGGATGAAAAGTCGGCAATCGAAGCATTCGATAATGCGCGGTGATTGCTTTCAACCGGGCCGGAGCGTGGCGTCATCAGGCGTCCATGCTCCGGCCCTTTTTTTGAGCCGAATGTGGAGAAGGAAAGGGAAAAGCGCGGAAAAATTGGAAGGCAAGATAAAAGCTCGGTCTCGCAAGCGTTCCCAAGCGATTGTCTGCACGTCCTTTTTTTGGGAGACAAGGTGCGGAATGGGCCCGAATTGCGAGACTCTTGGGACCAAAGCGACGCTGGACTGCGGGTTTAGCCAATCTCGCTGGCATTGTTCGCCAACGGCGGCGTTAGCAGCATGACCGACGACACCGAGTTCACGCCCAAGCTCGGGCGCATCCGCAACAAGGGCGGCAAAAAGACCAAACGCTTCCTGCATCAAGTGCTGGCGGCGAGCGCTTTGGCGGGCGGCATCGGAGGCAAAAGAAAGTCCGGTTTTACCGGCGCGCAGTTAGGGCGCGGGGCGAGCATATCGCGGGTCATCGGCGCGGGCGACCGGCTCGCTGGCTATCGTGCGCGGCGCGGAATCATCAAGGCGCGGATTGTCCGGCTTGGCGGCAAGGGGCTTGCCAATGCGAAGGCGCATCTGCGCTATATCGAGCGCGACGGCACCACCCGCGACGGGATGCGCGGCCAGCTCTATTCGCGCGACAATGACGCCACCGATGGCAAGGAATTTCTGGAGCGAGGGAGCGGCGACCGGCACCAGTTCCGGTTCATTGTCTCGGCCGAGGATGGCGATCAATATGACGATCTCAAACCGCTAACCCGCAGCCTCATGCAGCAGGTCGAAAAGGATTTGGGGACGAAGCTCGATTGGGCCGCGGTCGATCACTTCAACACCGGCCATCCGCACAGCCATATCATCCTGCGCGGGGTCGATGATCGCGGAAAGGATCTGATCATCGCGCGCGACTATATGGCGAGCGGAATGCGCGCGCGGTTCGAGCAAATAATCGAGCGCGATCTGGGGCCGCGCACCACGCTGGAAATCGAGCAGCGGCTGCGCCGCGACATCGAGGCCGAACGGCTGACATCGACCGACCGCGCGTTGCTGCGCGACATGGATGACGAACGCATCGTGTCCAGCCAGCACCGCGATTCCGTGTTCCAGTCCCTACGCGCCGGGCGATTGCAAAAGCTGGGGGAGTTGGGGCTGGCCGAAGACATGGGCAGCGGGCATTGGAAACTTGCCGACGAACTCGATACCAAGCTGCGCGCACTTGGCGAGAGCGGCGATATCGTAAAGGCGCTCAACCGCACCCTGAAAGCGAAGGGTCTGGATCGCGCATCCAGCAATCAACGGTTGCATCACCTGCCCGGTTTGATCGACAAACCAATTATTGGGCGCATCGTCGCGCGCGGCCTCTCTGACGAGTATCGCGACCGCCACTATCTCATCGTCGATGGCATCGACGGTAATGTCCATTATGTCGACATTGGGAAAGCTGATGCGGTTGCACTCATCCCCGAAAATGCCATCGTCGAAATCACGCCACGCAGCGCCGGCGTCCGCGAATCCGACCACACTATCGCAGCGGTCGCAGCCGCCAATCATGGGCGTTACGATATTGATGCGCATCTAGCCCACGACCCAAGCGCCAGCGAACGCTTTGCCGAGAGCCATATCCGCCGTCTCGAAGCCATACGGCGCGGAAATGTCGGGGTCGAACGCGCGCTGGACGGCAGCTGGGCCATAGCTCCGGATCATCTGGAAAAGGTGGCGGCATATGAGGCCAAGTTGGCCAAGGATCGCCCGGTCATCGTCAACACCTTATCGCCATTGTCGCTCGACGCGCAGCGGCAGTTCGATGGCGCGACCTGGCTTGATCAGGAGCTGGTGAGCGAAGTGCCCGCGCCGGTTTATGATACGGGGTTCGGCAAGGAAGTGAAGGCAGCAATTGCAGGGCGGCGGCAATGGTTGATGGCACAAGGTCTTGGTGAGAAGGAGCTCGGACTGTGGAAGCCAACGCCCAAGATGCTTGATGTTTTACGCCGAAGAGAGTTGCTGCGCGTGGCCGGACAGTTATCGAGCGATCTCGGCTTGAACTTTGTCGAAACCCGCAATGGTGACCGCATTGAAGGCGTGGTCAAACGGCATGTCGATTTTGCCCAAGGCCGGTTTGCGCTCATAGAAAAATCGCGCGAGTTTACCCTCGTCCCCTGGCGCGAGGTGTTGGAAAAGCAGCTCGGCAAACAGGTCGGCGGCATCATGCGCGATGGCTCGGTCAACTGGACCATCGGGCGCGGGCGCGGCGGGCCGGTGATTTCGTAATGGCAACTCAGCCGAATTATTCCGAAAGTGCGGTTTTCCCGCAGTGAAATCAGAAAGCGACCGTTTGCGCCGACAAATCGGCAATGCAGTGCGGCAATTATCGACCGTATGCGAACTTGGGAGTGTAACTTTCGATTAGCGCAGATTCTTCATCTTCGTCATCGTCCGGATCATCGGGCATTTCTTCACTCGAGAAAACGGATAAGGTAAACCCGTAACGGCCTAGCCCGACGACTTCTTCGTCAAGCTCGCAACCTGCTGGGCCTTCGAACCAATCTTCAAGCGACGTCTGTTGGCACACGTTCCTCCCCATAAGCACATTTTGCGCATCTGCGTTGAATTCCAACGTAGCAGATTGCGGGAGTTTCGCGCCCTTTCGCGGATAGGTCATTCGCCCAAGCCGCTTAAAACCTTCTGATAAGAATCCGTAGCAGATATTCTCGCCTCTACTCACCACTACAGCCATGGGATAAGGGCTGCATTCGGCGGCACGGATCGCGCAAGCGGTCAACGAGCATTTTGAGAGTTCGCTGAGCTCTGAAATGCCAACCAGTCCAATTTGCCCGTTCCGCAGCGCTTGGGTGACCAGTTTCGTTGGAAGTAACAGTCCAGATGCAAAATGATCCGCTTCTAATTCAATCGACGATCCGCCCTCGGTGAAGCCGGCACGAGAAATGTGGATGGGTGCAGCCTTCAGAATTTCCGCAGGATGTCCCTCTAAGAAATAATGGCCCAGCTCATGTCCAACCGTAAATCTTTGAAATCCTTCACTTTCTATCGAGGTCGAATAAAAAATACCGACGTCTTCTCCTGAAAAGATGATTCCCCCGCTGACCCCGTCCATATCCGGTGGCTTAGCTTCAACGTGAATCTCTACTTTTTCGGCGATCTCGAACGGATCAATTGGAAATGTCGTAAAGCCAAACTCAGCCGCCTTCTCTTCGCCGCACCTTCGCGCCCAGTTTAGCCGAAATTTTGTCATCCCTCCTTTTCCGCTTTTCGCTGGTTCATAAGGTCGATCATCATTTGAATGTGCTCGCGGTCAGCGTTTGACAGCTTATCCTCGTCACGAAATGCCGTCGTTGCTCCCTCAATGCTCTCGGATCGGCCAAGAAGGTAGTCGGAGGCCACGTTAAGGGCTTTGGCCAAAGCTCGAACATTAGCGAATGATGGCTTTCTCCGATCACGCTCAAAATGCCCAATCGCGGCAGGCTGAAGATATGAAAGCTTGGCTAGCTCCGCTTGGCTCAGCCCTCGCATTTCCCTTGCAGTAAAAAGCCTTTCGGCAAAAACATCGTAAGTTTCGTCCATCCTTGACACTACCCCGGCAACAATCTACTATATACGTTATCGTAGGGTCACGATGGCTGCATCGGCAGCATTTTTTTGATCGATTGTACCTACGAAAAGGTAGTGTTTTATATGACGAATCACAACAAGGGTCAACACTGATTGCGCAAATTGGGCATACAAGTTCTTGGGAGTAGATTATGGCTTTAAATATTTTCCGCAGCGACGGACGTCCGCAAGATCCTTTTGGCGATCCACTTGATGCTATTTTAGCTGAGATCGCAGTCAATTTGCAGCTGCCGCCTAGTCTTCATGCCAAGGCCGTTGAACGATATGAAGCGGTTTGTCGATATATTGATCGCCAGGACAGCCCACTGGAAGGACGAGTATCGAGCTTCTATCCTCAGGGCTCGATGGCGATCGACGCAACCATTTCCACCCGTGGCACCGACGATGAATATGATCTCGATGCCGTTGCCGAAATCGCAGGCGGCGATGAAGGCCCTGAGATGTTGCTTGACCTTCTCGAAGATGCCTTGAAGGACTATCCCGTCTCGCGGATTGAGCGAAAGACTCGCTGTATCACACTCTATTACGCTGACGGTATGCACCTTGATGTGACGCCCGCTCGCCGACGCGCGCTCAAAGAAAAGGAAGGTGTGATCGCCCATGCAAAGCAGGGGCGGTCCAGCGAACATCGTTATGTGCCAATGAATGCTTATGGCTTTTGTGCATGGTATAATGACCGAACGCCAATCGAAGAGCGTTTTGCCATCGCGCTCAACCGCCAACTTTATGTCAAGCACGGCTTTATATTTGAAGCGGCCGAGGTGGAGGAAGTTCCGGACCAGACCCCGCTCATTGTCAAGAGCGTCACGACGGTTGCGCTTCAGCTGATAAAGCGTCATCGAAACATTCTCTATGCAGATGCCGCTGGTAGGATGCCGCCGTCAGTCATGCTGTCTTGCCATGCGGGACATGCTGCAATTCCGGGCATGGGCCTTGCAGACATGGTGATGCGGCAGGCGCGTTGGACGGCGCGAGCAATCGATCAGGCTGCGCGCCAGAACAAGCTACTCGAAGTACCCAATCCTGAATTTCAAGATGAATACTTCACCGACCGCTGGCCTGAGAACCAATCGCAGCAGCAACATTACGCGCGGGCACTCATTACTTTGGCCGATGGTCTGCGGGCCGTACGCGAACAAGGTCTGCAACTCGAAGACCTTCAAGTCTGGCTGCGGGAACAGTTCGGACAGCGCGTCGTAAGTCGCTCCGTCGAAGCTTACAACAAGCGGCTTGGCCAGCAAGTTCAGGCCCTTCAGCACGGCTACACTCGGACTGGTGGCCTTTTCACTCCGTCCGCGCCTGCAATCATCACAGGTGCCAGCGCGCTCGCGCCCGTAGCAGCACGTGCGCACACCAATATGGGGGAGCAGCGCTGACGATGGTTCTTGGCGTCGATGCTCAGATTGATGCGATGCAGGCGATCTGGCCCAAATTCGCTTTGGTCGCACACAAAGCCGACACGGCATTGTGGGAAGGGCGGGTTCGACCGCTGTTTCAAACCTATCGGGTCGGCATCTTCTATCGCGTACCGTCGCTCATCGAAAATCTTGACCCTCGACGCCTGCAACCGCGCGTTTCGATCCTCTCACCGGCTCTGCGGCCGCGTCCTGGCGATCCTGAAGGTCGGTTACCTCACGTCTATTATAGTCCTGGTGGTGACGTGACGCTGTGTCTCTTTGATGCCGAAGCTGGCGACTGGTCGCCGACCGATCTCATCGCGGAGACGACGGTGCCGTGGACCATAGAATGGCTTGCCGCTTACGAGGGTTGGCGCGCAACTGGCAAATGGACAGCTAGTGGACGTCATGTGGAGTCTGCTCATGTCTAACACCAAAGCCCCGCAAAGGGTGCAGTCAGCACTTTGGGCGCGCGCAGCCGGCCGCTGCCAATATCGCGGCTGCAATCGGGACCTAGTCGGCGACCTTATCACAGGAAATAAGGACGCATTGTTTGGATTCATCGCGCATGTTGTGGCGGATACTCCGTCAGGACCGCGCGGCGATCCGACTCGCTCGTTGAAGCTAGCCAAAAGTCTGGATAATCTGATGCTGCTATGTCCGATCCACCACAAGTTGATCGACGTCGACGATGAGGACGGCCATCCCGAATCGCATTTATTGGCAATGAAGTCTGAGCATGAAGGCAGGATAGCTCTACTCACGGGGATTGATGAGGTGCGAGCATCCCATGTGCTGCGGTTCGGTGCCAGTATTGGCACTAACGAGGCTTTAGTCTCTACGCGCGCCATCTTCGCCGCTATGCCGCCCGAACATCATCCCGCCAGCCTACAAACGATCGATCTGGAAATGATCGGACATGCATTCACTGACGCTGACCCCGCGTTCTGGGCAATGCAACAAGTCAATCTGCGTCGGAATTTCGCTACGCGCATCGGAGGCCGGATTGAACGTCAAGACATCCAGCATCTAAGCGTGTTCGCCCTTGCCCCGCAACCGTTGCTCATCGAGCTCGGCCGCCTCCTATGCGATATTGTGCCTATGGTCGTGCATCAGCGCCACCGCGAGCCTGCTACATGGATCTGGCAGCGTGATTGCTCCACGATCCGCTATGACCGGGTTGAGCCTGCTCGCGATCGTACCGGTGCCGTGGCACTGAAGCTCGGTGTCAGCGCAACCATCACCGACGACCGGATTGAACGGGCGGTGGGCGAAGACGCTGCAATCTGGAGCCTATGCGCCAAACACCCGCATAACGACATCGTGCGATGTCCTGAGGATCAGACCGCTTATAGACAGGCGCTTCGGCTGTTGTTCGATTCAATTAAAGTACGTCACGGCGAAAACGTGCCAATCCACGTTTTTCCAGCTTTGCCTGCATCTCTCGCCGTTGAAACCGGTAGGGTCTGGATGCCTAAGGCCGATCCGGAGCTTCGTATATACGATCAGCAACGCGAGCATGGCTTTGTTCCTGCACTTACAATAGGGGTGCTGTAGTGAGGCTGATCGCACGGCTTGCGGCATTTGTAAGCGCGCGCATTTGAATAAAAAACAAGGCAAAAAGAGAGGCGAAACGATGCCGAAGAACATCGTTATGTTACTGGACGGCACATCGAACGAGGTCGAGTGCGACCGCACCAACATTCTCCGCCTCTACGGCGTTCTTGCCAAAGGTGAGAACCAGCTTGTTTATTATGATCCGGGCGTTGGAACATTCGGAGCTGATGGAGCTTGGTCACGGTTTTGGCGTAAAACGCACGAAGTTTGGGGCCTAATGACCGGTTGGGGGCTCGATCAAAATGTGAAAGAGGCTTATCGTTTTCTCGTTCAGAACTATGACAATGGGAAGCGCAAAGGGGGCAAACAGTCTGAACGCGACCGCATATTCATCTTTGGCTTTAGCCGCGGGGCCTATTCAGCGCGCGTACTTGCCGGGTTTATCCATGCAGTGGGGTTGATTGAACCACGCAACCTTAATCTACTCGACTATGCATATCGTGCCTACAAGGCGATTGGCGAGGATGAAAAGCAGGAGGCCTTTGCTGAGGTGAGGCTTTACGAGCGCATTCTCAATCCCGATCGCCCCCCCATTAGGATGCTTGGCTTGTTTGATACAGTCGGATCGGTAATCGAAAGCGGGAGAAACGGATTTCGGCTCAAATCTCACGCATTTACAGATCGAAATTGCAGCGTTCAATCGGTCTCACATGCAGTCGCGATTGATGAAAGGCGAACGATGTTTCAGCCGCAGCTTTGGCCGTCCGATCAGGAATATTGGGGAAACCCATTTAATAATGCTGCGGCGCAGCCCCAAGATGCAAAGGAAGTCTGGTTCGCCGGTGGGCATGGAGATGTAGGCGGAGGTTACCCGGAAGCGGAAAGTGAACTGTGTAAACTGCCGCTTTTGTGGATGATCGAGCGCGCGAAGCTTTGTGGCCTTAACTTCCGTCAGCAGAGTATCAACTCAATCGTTATGGGCTCCAACAAGAAAGCCAAATACGTCGCGCCGAATGCGCTAGGGGCGCCGCATAACACCATGACTTCTGGTTGGTCGGTACTTGAGTTTGTGCCGCGCCGAAAGCCTAATGGTTCGCAGCGCCCATCGCTGCTCGGCATCAGCCTGCCCCTTTTCGAGCGACGACACATTTTACCGGGAGCAACAATTCATAGCTCGGTAATCGCACGACAAAAGCAACTCGGCGATTGGGCATCAAACATTCCAGTCGAACATGCGGTCGAGCAATGATCCCTTCCTCGCTTGTCTGCCGAAATCTGGCATGCGAACTAGGAGGGGTAGGTCTGCGGGTTTATCATCCGGGTCGCATTCTGCAGAAGGCGAAAGTTTATGATTGAACATCTTAGGGTCGGTGCTTCTGCTTATTTTTACCGGCGAAAGAAGCGGCTCAGTGCAGCCGTAATTGGTCGCCTCTTTCGCGATGTTCGCGACGGCGCGCGGAAGCCAAAAAATGATCTATTTCGTACTGTCCGCGAAAGCCAGGAACACAACACCTATTCGGCCATTAGCTTTTCATATGAACGTGCGCCTGGTTTTCTCGCGCGCGAAGCAGCACAGTATGATCGAGTTCATGGGTTTCTCATGCTCGTCGAGCGCGGAGATTACGTAGCGATTTTTAAGAGCGGCCTCGATTTGCCACCGACATTCGTCAAAGAATATTTGAACTCGGCCAATCCAAGCAGCGTTGAGGCTGCAGTTGCAACAGCGGATGCAATTTTTGAGCGCGTTCAGGTAAAGAGTACATCAATGTCCAAGCAGGGAGTGCGGAAAAAGACGCTCGAAGCTGCCGACCTGTCGAACGCTATGCCGATGGCGAGTGCGAGCGGATTTTTCACTCAAACCTATAACGTTAAGCGTAACGACGGGCATTATTCGGCAACACCAAGCACTGCTAGAATCGCCCAACGCGGCGACAAAACTGAGCGCGCAATCGCAATTGGTTGGGCGGCTGTGGTTATTGATCAGCTGGCTGACGCTGGCGACACCGCTTCGCTATTCATTCGAAACTTCGCGCGGCGCATGAATCTGGCGAACTTGCCCCGTGAAACTGCCCCCATTTTGTTCGCTCTAGATATTCCGCAACTAACCGAACTCCTATTGGCAGAAAATCCTGAACTTCGTCTCGTCAAGAAAGACCAAGAAAGCGGCACGTATCAAAAAATGGATGCTGCGGCGATCCAGGCGCTGCTGGACGGACTCGAAGACGCTTACATAGTCAGTCCCGGTCGTCCCGATTATCGAATTAAAAAGGGTACTCGCACCATCGGTACGCTGCGATTTAACAAAGGCCGGATCGCGCTTCGCAATCTCGATATTGCCGCGTTTCAGGATATTGAAGTTGAAACGGAGTGCGCGGACGTCGGTGAAGATCCTGAACGAAAGCCGATTATAAGGTATGTTGATCGGGAGAATCTCTTCACCGTTCTATTCAGCGATCCGGCATTGGCTTATATTGATGGCGAGCTCTTTCGAAATGAAGCGATGCTTGACGGCGGCGACAACTTTCTTCGCCACCTTATTCCAGTCGCTGAGCTCGCGAATGCCACTAGTGAAAAGGGCGATTTCGCAACTGATTCCACAGCGTTTAGCGAGAGCAGCGTTTTCCGGATCCTTGTCGATACTATTGCTCACCAAGACGATATACTGGTTTGCGACGATCTTGGCGATGAATGGGCAGACTTTATCGGGCTAAACACTCAGAGCCGCCCACCGAGCATCAATTTCTATCATGGCAAGCATGGCAATGTCAGCCTCGGCGCCTCGGATTTCCATGTTGCCGTCAGCCAAGCGCAAAAAAATCTGGGTCGGCTTGAGCTCCGCGCGGCAGATATTGAACAGAAATCTATCAGCTGGTCGCAGACCTATGAAAGTGGCTCAGGCGTCAAAACTCAAATTACCAAAGTAGTCCGCGGCGGCTCAATAACAGCTATTCAAAGCAGAATCGGAGAGATTAGGGCAGCACCCGATGCAGCGCGACGGGTCTATATCGTGACCTCATCCTTGAGCAAAGCGGCGGTAGAGCAGACTTTTGCAACACTCGCTACCGGGACTAAGCCGAAACCCTATTTCGTGCAGCTCTACTGGCTTCTGACAGGCTATTATTCACAATGCGCTGACATGGGGGCTGTCGGATTCGTTATCTGTCGACCCTAACATAGCGTTGTTCGCCAATTACCCGCTGATAGAACTTAAATTTGTTTCACTGCACGGGCGGTCGTTTTCAGTGCCGTTCTCAGTTTGCTGCAACCGCGTATTGCTTACGCTGCGTGTCTCGATTCCCAAAGCGGGGCGGATGAAGTAATAGGGGTCCTACCCAGTAACATTTCCGCAGACTGCAAGTTGGCGCATAACTTATCTGCCCAAAGGCATGCAATCTCCCGCCGTCGCGGAATATATGCGGCCCGATTATAGGCACCCTCAACCTGATCCTTGGGGACATGGGCCAACATCAGATCAATGATCGCCCGATCATCCACATTACCATGACGGTTTGCCCATTCGTTCATGATTGTCGAAAATGCGGACCTGAACCCGTGCGGCACATGACGGCCATGGTAGCCTGCTCGATTGAGCAAATAGCCAATGGCATTCTCGCTCATCGACTTATGGGGATGGCGTGCGCACGGAAACACAAGCTCGTTGTCGCCAGTCAGTTGACGGATTAACGAGAGCAATTCGACCGATTGCGGTGCGAGTGGGACAAGATGATCGCCGCCGATTTCAGCTTTCCGGCTCTTGTCGCCTTTCATCCGCGTTGCCGGGATGCGCCAGAGCGGATAAGCTCCGTCTAACTCTTCAAACTCTGTCCAGCGGGTCCCCCGCAACTCTCCTGGCCGCACTACAGTCAGAGCCAGCAAGCGCATCGCCAAGCGGGTGATAGGGCGGGCCGGATCGCGCTCCACTTTGCAGATCATATCTTGCAACGGAGCAAGCTCGATGATTGCTGGCTGGTTCCTTTTCGGAAGCGGTGGTTTCAGCGCGCCAGCCACAATGGCCGCTGGGTCGGTTTGCGCCAGACCGGACGAAATAGCGAACACGAATACGGCCGACATCCGCTGCCTTACGCGCTTCGCGGTTTCGATCGCAGGCCTGTCTTCGATTATGCGAAGCACTTCGAGAATTTTTGGCGGTTTGAGATCGGATATCGGATAGCTGCCGATATAGGGAAAGACGTCGCGCTCCAGGCTGCGGATCACGTCACCGGCATGAACCTTGGCCCATTGGCTTTTGACACGCTCGAACCACTGGCGTGCGACTGTCTCGAATGTTGCAGCTAGCCGCTCGGCAGCGGCGCGAGCTTCCAGACGTTTCGCAATTTTCGGATCACGACCCGTCGCCAGATACAATCGCGCATTATCCCGCATTTGCCTGGCTTCGGCCAAACCGGTCGTAGGATAGGCACCGAAGGACAATGCGCGCTGTTTTCCGCCGAAACGGTAGTTCATCCTCCAAAGCTTTCCGCCCGCTGGCGTGATCAAAAGGTAGAGCTGATGGGCATCGCCCAATTTGTAGGGCTTGTCAGCAGGTCTTGAGGCTCGAATCTTCGTATCGGTAAGCATGGTCTGTTCTCCGCAAAATACCATGCCCGGACGCCGAGATACCATGAATCATACCATAAAAATGATTGGCTGGTAGCGAACGTCGCCGGGCGGCTACGGAAGAAAAGTGACGGTTTTAGTAGGGGTAAGTCAATCCCACCGGATGGTGGCGAACCGCTGCGAAAGCGGTTCTGGCGGAGACGGAGGGATTCGAACCCTCGATACGCTTTTGACGTATACTCACTTTCCAGGCGAGCGCCTTCGACCACTCGGCCACGTCTCCGCATCCTGGAACCGCGCGCCCTATAGCGTGATTGCCGCTTTCGCAAGCGCCGATGCTTTGCAATAAGGCGGGCATGATGAAAAAACCGGTTTTGTTTGCCTGCGCCACCTTGCTCGCCGCGCTTCCGCTATCGGCGCAGGAGAAGGAGAAGAAGGAGTTTCCCGCACCCGGCGAGATTGTTGCGGCGGCGAAGACGGAGGAGTGGGTGGCGATTGCGCCGTCGGACCTGCTGGTGATGGAGCTTGCGCCGCTCAACGCCAAGCCGCGCCGCGTGGTTATCCAGCTGATGCCGCCCCCGTTCAGCCAGGGCTGGATCGGCAATATCCGCAAGCTCGCTGCAGCGAAATGGTGGGACGGCACGAGCGTCAATCGCGTGCAGGACAATTATGTCGTGCAATGGGGCGATGCGACCGAGAAGAAGGCGTTGCCGGAGGGGTTGGCGGTGGTGCCGGAGGGGGAGTATTCGGCTCGCTTTGCCCTAGGCTTAATTCCGTGGCAGTGGGTCAGCGGAATGAGGCAACCGCCCGTGACTGTCCTCAGCAGTCGCCACGGGAACCTGTATCTGGAGGCTCCGAATGTCGGTGATCCCTACGGTTACGCGTATTCGTTTGCTGGCGATTTTCCAGTGTCGCTTTCAAGGACGGAGAGCCTTAACGGCACTGAACGGACAATTACCCTAGATCGCATATGGCCCGTCCACTGCTACGGCATGGTCGGCGTAGGCCGAAACCTCTCACCCGACACGGGCAGCGGGGCGGAGCTCTACACCGTCATCGGCCATGCGCCGCGGCATCTCGACCGCAATATCGCACTCGTTGGGCGAGTGATCGAGGGGATCGAGCATCTCTCCAGCCTGCCGCGCGGGACGGGGGCGCTTGGTTTCTACGAGAAAGAGGAGGAGCGGGTACCGATCCTGTCGGTGCGGATGGGGAATGACGTGAAGGATGCGCCTGCGTTCGAATATCTTTCGACCGAAAGCGCAAGCTTTGCCGCCTATGCCGATGCGCGCGCGAACCGCCGCGATGCTTTTTTCATCCGGCCTGCGGGCGGTGCGGATATTTGCAATATTCCAGTACCGGTGCGGAGGAAGGCTCGATGAATCCTCCCCATCGACTTGCGATGGGGAGGTGGCGCGCTGGAGCGCAGCGGAAGCGTGACGGAGGGGCCTCAACGTCAGCGGCCCCTCCACCACCCGCCTTCGTTTCACTACGGCGCGCGGTCCCCCTCCCCATCGCAAGTCGATGGAGAGGATAAGCGGTGACCGAAACCTACACCACCACCGCAAAGCTGTGGATCTGGACCACCGAAAAGGCGCCGACCAGCTGGCATTTCCTGACCATTACCGGTGAAATCGCCGAGGCCATCCATGCGCTCGCGCTGATGCGGCGGCTGGAGTTCGGGCGCAAGCGCGGCTGGGGTTCAATGAAGGTAAAGGCGCGGATCGGCGAAACCGAATGGGAGACGTCGATGTTTCCGGCCAACGAGGTCAAGGGCTGGCTGCTGCCGGTGAAGGCCGCCGTGCGGAAGGCGGAAGGGTTGGTTGCGGGGGATGACGTCGAAGTCAGCGTGTCGCTATAGCATTGCCTGTTGCAATGTTGGAAAAATCGATATATGTTCTATTTTTGTTCTTTGACATTGTTATCTGCAGTTTCCGCATGACGACGCGTCAATGCCGATTGGCATAGAGCGCGACGCCTCCTTCGAGAGAATCGTGGAGCTGCCAACTTATTGCCAACTTCCAGCGTAAAGCATTGATTTTATGTCTACGCCTCATTCCGCCATCATCACCCGCATTTTCTCCAGCGCCACCTTCTTGATCTGGCACACGCGCGCGGCGCCGACGCCCAGCGTCTCGCCGATTTCGTCAAGGTTCATTTCCTCGGCAAAATAAAGTTGCAGGATCATCGCCTCACGGTCGGACAATCTGGCCAGATTGGCGACCAGCGCCTCTCGCAGTT
>JACVCM010000006.1:0-20000 GCA_016742125.1 Sphingomonadaceae bacterium
CCATGGAGCGCATCGAACGGCCGAGCGACTATGGCTATGATCCCATGGTCATAACCAAGGGTTTCTGGCAGTCCGGGCAGGATAATCTTCGCTTGACGGGCGAAATTGCCATCGACTGCCCCGTCCGCCTTCTCCACGGCCAGAACGACCCCGACGTGCCTTGGGAAACCAGCCTGAAGCTTGCCAATGCGCTCCGTTCATCGGATGTGCAGACGATATTGGTAAAAGATGGCGACCACCGGCTTTCGCGCGACGGGGACATCGATTTGCTGATCGATACGGTGGCTAAACTCTAACCGTTCGTCATGCTGGACTTTTGTGCTCTGCACGCCTTCGGTTCCAGCATGACACGCGACGGTTGCCTTGTTACCCCGGGATGCAATGACCGTTGGTCAACGCGTTCGGGATGACGATAAAATTTTTGGATTGTCATGCTCCTTCTTCCCTTGCTCCTTCAAACCGCAACACCCGCAGCCGCCCAGCCGCTGCCCACGCTGGCCGAAGTCCAGTTTACCGAGTGCCTCGACCTTGCCCGCAAGGATCCGGCATCTGCGGTAACCGAGGCGAGTCTGTGGGCGCAACAGGGTGGCGGCTTTCTGGCGCGGGCCTGTCAGGGCTTTGCCCTTGCCAGCGACTTCAAATTCGACCTGGCGACCCCGGTCCTGCGCGAAGCCGCGCAAGGTGCGCAGGACAAGAGGGACCCGCGCGCCGCCCGTTTCTGGGCACAAGCGGGCAATTCGGCGATTGCGGACGGCAAGCCGGACATTGCACTCGATGCGCTCGACAAGGCGCTGGCGCTGGCCACGCTCGACAACAAGGAGCGCGCTGACAGCGAAATCGACCGGGCACGGGCTTTGGTTGCGCTGGACCGCATGGCCGATGCCGAGAAGTCGCTCGGCACCGCGCGTCAGCTGTCGCCAGAAAATGGCACGGCGTGGCTGCTGTCGGCAACCTTGGCGCGCCGCCTCGAAAAGCTCCCCGATGCGCTCACCTATATCCAGACTGCAGCACCGCTTTTGCCGCGCGATCCTGCAGTCGCGCTTGAGGCTGGCAACATCGCCATGGCCGCCGGCGACGAAGCTGCCGCCCGCAAGCAGTGGGAGCAGACCATCGCCATCGCCCCCGCCAGCCGTCAGGCCAATACTGCCCAGGCGCAGCTGGCGGCGCTAGGCGCGTCGCCCCCATCGCCTGCCGATGCTCAGTCGAGATAATATTCGACGGTCGTTACCACACGGACCTTTTTATAGGGCGTATCCGACACGCCCCAGCCGCCGCTACTGTCGCCATCGCGCGCAGTGACTTCGAAATAGCCCTGCGTTGCCGATTTGATGCTGCCGACGCCGGTACCGCTGTCCTTGGCGAATTGTTCGGCAGATTTGCGCGCGTCTTTGGTGGCCTGCGCGATCATCGCCGGTTTGATCTCGTTCAATTTGGTAAAGGTGTAGCTCATCCCCGAGCCTTCCTCGATCTGTACGCCGCTCTTGACGATGTCGAACTGCTTCTTGACCGCCGCTTCCGCCTTTTTGATATCGGTGGTGCGCAGGCTCATCCGCTGTTTGACAGTGAAGGTTGTGATGCCGTCATTTGTATATTGCGTAACATTGGCGCCCGTCGGCTGGATGGCATCTGCATCGAAGCCCAGCGAGGTGAAAAAGGACCGGATTGCCCGCGTGTCGGCATCGGCCTTTGCCTGTGCGCTTTGAAGATCACCTGCGGCAGCCGAATAGGCAATGGTCCAGGTCGCAAGGTCTGCCGTCACATCGCGTTCGGCAAGGCCGCGCACCGTCACCGCGCGGTCGGCCTGTTTCATCCGGACAAGCCCGTCACCCATCAGATAGCCGCCCGCTACAAGGCCCACCGCAAGCAGGCCGGTGCCTGCCAACCAGACCTTGCCCTGATTGGCGGTCAGCCGCCCGAACCAGCCACCACGTTCATTGTCTGAAATATCGTCGCCCATATCAAATATCCCCGAAAAGCGACCGGCAGCCCCCGTGCGCCCCTTGCGCCAGGTGCCGTCACAGTCCATATTTCACGCCGACCCCGCGTAGTTTGTCACTATGTTTTGAGCGATGAACCGTGCCTGAATAGAGATGAACGGAGTGAATATGGCGACCAAATATCTGCACAGCATGATCCGTGTGACCGACCCCGATGCAACCGTCGCTTTTTTCAAATTGCTCGGGCTCGAAGAGGTGCGCCGGTTCGACAATGAAGCCGGGCGCTTCACCCTCATCTTCCTGGCTGCGCCGGGACAGGCAGGCCTGGCCGAAGTCGAACTTACCTACAACTGGCCGCCCGCCGACGGCAGCGCGCCGGAAGGATATGGCGGCGGGCGAAATTTCGGGCATCTGGCCTATCGCGTCGATGACATCTACGCCACTTGCCAGCGGCTGATGGATGCAGGCGTCACCATCAACCGCCCGCCACGCGATGGCCATATGGCGTTCGTCCGGACGCCGGACGGGATTTCCATCGAATTGTTGCAGGAAGGCCATCTCGAACCCGCAGAGCCTTGGGCCAGCATGCCTAATACGGGCAGCTGGTAATGCCACTGGAAATCATTCGCATCCCGGTATTGTCGGACAATTATGTCTGGCTGGTCCATGAGCCCGACAGCGGCGAGACGATGGTGGTCGATCCGGCGGTCGCGCCGCCAGTTCTTGCCGAGGCCGATCTGCGGGGGTGGGAAATAACCCAAATCTGGAACACCCACTGGCACCCGGATCACACCGGTGGCAATGCAGAAATCAAGGCAGCAACCGGCTGCACGATTACTGGTCCGCAAGCGGAAGCGGCGCGCATCCCCACGCTCGATGTGCAGGTGAGCGGTGGCGATGTCGTCAGGCTTGGCGCGGTCGAAGCACGGGTGATCGATGTCCCTGCACACACCGCCGGCCACATTGCCTATCATTTCGCTGCCGAGCATGCCGCCTTTGTCGGCGACACCCTGTTCGCGATGGGCTGCGGGCGGCTGTTCGAAGGCACCGCCGAACAGATGTATGGAAACATGCGTAAGCTGGAGGCCCTCGGTGAAGACACTGCAATCTATTGTGCGCATGAATATACGCTCTCGAACGGACGTTTTGCACTGATGGTGGAGCCGGACAATCTGGCGCTGATCAAGCGCGTCAACGAAGTCACCGCAATGCGCGAACGCGGCGAAGCCACGGTGCCGACGACAATCGCACTCGAACGTGCCACCAACCCTTTCATGCGGGCGAGCTCGGTCGAGGAACTGGCCGCAAGACGCGCGGCGAAGGACGCGGCCTGAACTTAGTGAAAATCCCGTGACTTGGGCAATATCCGCACGTCGCGCGGATGGCCATGGCGTGGGTAGACAGGGCGCGCGAACTCGTCATTATGCGGAATCGGTACATTGGCATCATGCTCCTCCGACAGCCGTTTGAGTTCATGCGTCCGGTCGGTAACCGTCGTCGCCATCAGGTGAACGACACCCTCCTTGCTCCGTTGGATTTCGCCTTCGATGAGCATCAGCCGCGATGCCATCACCGTGTGCCGCTGCCGTTTGAACAGCCGCGCCCATAACAGCGCATTGGTGACGCCGGTTTCATCCTCGATGGTGATGAAGATGGCATTGCCCTTTCCCGGACGCTGACGGGTCAACACCACGCCTGCAGTCTTGACGCGTGAGCCATGTTTCGCCGCATCGGTTTCAACGCAGCTTAGCACGCCTTCGCTGGCGAACATCCGGCGCAAGAATTGCATCGGATGCCCTTTGAGGGAAAGCCGGGTCATTTGGTAATCCGCGGCGACCTCTTCACTTAACGGCATGACGGGCAGCATGGCATCCTGCTCTTCGCCCAGTTCGTCCGCTTCCATTGTCGCAAAAAGCGGGAGCTGATCGGGTGGCGTACGCCACGCCTCCCAGGCGCCTTCCCGTCGCCCAAGACTGAGCGAAGTGAAGGCGTCGGCGTCGGCAAGCAATTGCAGTGCGCGAGCCGGCAGGGCTGTGTGGCGAGCCATGTCTTCCAGCGAGACGAAGGGCCTCTTGCTCATGATCCGCAAAGCCCAGTCTTCGCGAAAACCGTCAATCAGACGCATGCCGAGCCGCAAAGCGCCATTCTCTATGCTGCTGTCCCATCTGCTTTTGTTGATGTCGATCGGGCGCAAATCCACCCCATGTTGCATCGCATCGCGGACAATCTGCGCCGGGGCATAAAAACCCATGGGTTGAGAATTGAGCAAAGCAGCGGCGAAAATGGCGGGATAATGGCATTTGATCCAGGCCGACACATAAACCAGCCGCGCGAAAGAAAGCGCATGGCTTTCCGGAAAACCGTAGGAACCGAACCCTTCGATCTGCTTAAAGCAACGTTCGGAAAATTCGCGTTCATATCCTCGCGCGACCATGCCTTCGACCATCTTGTCATAAAATTTGTCGATGCCACCACGGCTTTTGAAGGTTGCCATGGCGCGGCGCAGTTTATTGGCTTCAGCGTCGCTGAACTTTGCAGCGGTGATGGCTAGTTTCATCGCCTGCTCCTGAAAGAGAGGCACGCCTTCGGTTTTGCCCAGAACCTCGAATAATTCGCCTGGTTCACCATGTTCGGGAGATGGCGACGGATATTCCACCTTTTCTTCGCCGTTGCGTCTCCGCAAATAGGGGTGGACCATATCGCCTTCGATCGGGCCCGGCCGGACGATCGCAACCTGGATGGTCAGGTCGTATAAGGTGCGCGGCTTCATCCGTGGCAGCATGTTGATCTGCGCCCGGCTTTCGACCTGGAACACGCCGATACTGTCCCCTTTGCAGAGCATATCGTAAACTTGCGGATCATCGGACTGGAGATCGACCGTAAGGTCATAGTCGCCCAGACCTTGTTCGCGGAGCATGTCATATGCCTTGCGAATGCACGTCAACATTCCGAGCGCAAGCACATCGACCTTCATCAGGCCGAGGGCATCGATATCGTCCTTGTCCCACTCGATAAATGTGCGTCCGTCCATCGCCCCATTATGCACCGGAACGGTCTCATCCAGCCGGTCTTCGGTCAGCACGAAGCCGCCGACATGCTGTGACAAATGACGCGGGAAGTTGAGCAATTGGCTCACAAGGGCATGGAGCCGCCCCACCAGAGGATCGGAAGGATCGAAACCCGCCTCGATCAACCGTTCTTCCGGAAGGTCGCTGGCGAAACTGCCCCAGACGGTTGAGGAAAGCCGCATTATGACATCCTCGCTCAGTCCGAGCACTTTGCCGACATCGCGCACGGCACTACGCGGGCGGTAATGGATCACGGTCGCGGCGATACCGGCGCGATGCCGGCCATAACGCTCGTAGATATGCCTGATTACATCCTCTCGTCGCTCATGCTCGAAATCGACGTCGATATCCGGAGGTTCCTTGCGGTCTGCAGACACAAAGCGGGAGAATAAGAGATTATTCTCGATGGGATCGACCGAGGTGACACCCAGCAGAAAACATACCGCAGAATTGGCTGCCGAACCTCGCCCCTGACATAATATTGGAGGCTTTTCGTTGCGCGCGAATTTAACGAGGTCATGAACGGTCAGAAAATAATAGGCAAATTTCTGATCACGGATGAAATCCAGTTCTTTCCGGATTGTGCTACAAACTTTGTCGGGCAGTGTTTCGCCATATCTTTCATGGGCGGCGCCCCAAACCAGATGCGCCAGCCAATCGTCAGGTTGCCAGCCTTCCGGTACCGGTTCATGGGGATATTCATAGCGCAGTTCGTCGAGCGTGAACTGCACCGCTGCGATGAAAGACTGCGTTTCCGATATGGCCCCCGGGTAATCGGCAAACAGCCGCGCCATTTCGTCCGTCGGCTTCAGATGGCGCTCGGCATTTGCCTCCAATCGGGTCCCCGCTTCGGACAGGGTCGTACCCAGGCGGATACAGGTCAGTACATCGTGCAACGGGCGGCAATCGGGCGAAGCATAAAGCACATCGTTGATCGCGAGGAGTGGTATGGCCAAAGAAGCTGCCAAATCCGACATCTGCCGCAAAATCCGCCGGTCGTTGCCGTGGCGCGGACTCGTTACCCCCAACCAGATTTGTCCAGGAGCCCTGGCTTTCAATCTGACCAGTGTTTCCCGCACACTGTCCGGCGCAGCGGGTGGCACAAGGCGAAGCTTCGGGTGATGCGCCCCGCGTTCCTCAAAAACATAGTCGGGGGGATTTTTATGCCATTCGACTTCGTCAGCCGTCGAATGCGTGAGAATAATCAGCAACAAATCGTCGAGATATTCGATCAGATCCTCGAATTTGAGGATGCACCCGCCCTTCACCGAACGGATATTGCCTACTGTCAGCAAGCGGGTCAGTCTGCCCCAACCGCGACGGGTTGCCGGATAGGCGACAATGTCGGGCGTGCCATCGGCGAAAACCAGCCGTGCTCCAGTCAGGAGGCGAAAGCCATTCGGCACCAACCCGTCTTCAGCCAATTCGTTAAGCGCCGCCCATGCACGCACCACAGCTGCGACACTGTTACGGTCGGCAATGCCGATTCCATTCAGCCCCAGCGAAATCGCTTCGGCGACCATCTCTGCGGGGTGCGATGCCCCGCGCAAAAAGGAATAATTGGTCGCCGCGACCAGTTCGGCGTAGGTCATGCAAATAATCCGTGCAGATACCAGTGCGGATTGGATGTCTCATTGTACAGCCCGTGCCGGAACAGCCAGAAGCGACGGCCCTTGCTGTCCTCCACCCGGTAATAATCGCGCGTCGGGCCACCTTGGCCGGGCTCATGCCCTGTCTTGCGCCGCCACCATTCGGGCGCGATCCGTTCCGGCCCTTCATGCAGCACGATCTGATGCAAGCGCCGCCGCCAGCGGAACTGGAGCGGCGGACCGTCTGGCACAGCGGCGATGACCTCGACCTGCTGCGGCGGATCGAACAGGCGGAAAGGCCGCATCGCAGGTTCGCCAGGCTGCGGTTTCGGCCATTGGCCCGAAGATGGACCTTTGATCGCAGCGGCCTCAAGGGCGGCGCGTTCGGGAATATGGGTGTCGCGCGCGTGGAAATGGCGAATGGCATCGATGCCCAGCCGCACACCCAGCCGGTCGACCAGTGCCGCAGCTTCCGCTTTGGCATCGACTCTTCTCTCCAGCCCGACCTGTACCGGATCGAGCCTCTCGGCGAGCGGCACCGCCAGCCGGATCAGGTCATAGCCGAAACCGGGGTCGAGTTGGTCGGCAAGCGCGTCGATCCGCTCCCGGATCAACCGCATCAACAGAATGGCATCGCGCGTCGGCCCGCCGGTCTCGACCGCCAGCCGGGCAACATGGCCATCGCTGCGAAACAGGCTGACCTCGAACCGCCGTCCGCCTTCGCCGCGCTCGCGCAACAATATCGCGGCTTCGCCCGCAAGCGCTTCAATGGTTGCCAGCACATCGTCCGTGCGGGCCACCGGCTCGGCAAAATTGCGCTCGACATGCACGACGGGCAGACTGCGGCGCGGTGTAATGCGCGCATCCTCCTCCTCCAGAAGCCGCGCCAGTTTTACCACGGTCATTTTGCCGAAACGCGCCGCAAGCGACTGGCGCGGACGAACGGCGAGATCGCCGATGCTGCGCAAACCCGCGCGTTTCAACGCGACATGGATTTTCGCATCGACCTCCAAGGCCTCGACCGGTAGCGCGGATATGTCCTTCACCGCAAAGCGGGCCTTGGCGAAGGCGCTGTCGGGGGTGTTGCCAAGTGCGAGCCGGACGGTCATCCCCCCATGCCGGAGGCGGGCTTTCAGATCGCCTGCGAGTGCCCCCTCGCTTTCATGCAAATGCAGGCAGCCGCTGATATCGAGCAACAGGCCCTGCGGCAGGCGCAGCGCGCAGGACGGCGTGTAGCGTTCGCAGCCATCGGCAAGCCACTCCAGCAACCTTGTGTCTGCCGCTGGTTCGGAATCGAAGGCGAGCAACCCGGGCACGCGCGCACGGGCATCCGCCAACGTCATGCCGGGAATGATACCAAGTTTCAGTGCGCCTGCATCGCAGGCAGCAAGCCGCATCGCGCCGCGCTCTTTCTCGACAAGAGCAAAGGGCGCATCAGGCGATTTTGTGCGCTGCCTGACCAGCCTTTCTGCCGGTAACAGGGGCAGATAGGCGGCCAGGTAACGGCGCGTTGCGGAAGCTTCTGCTGGCATGATCCCAAACCACTCTTGCCTCGAAAGGCGCTATGCCGCTGCGATGACGCAGCAGACGAATGTCGAAAGCAGGAAGGCCCGGCGCATCGGCTGGCAAGGGCTGCGACGGTGCGGAACCGATCTGCCAGCGGGTCGTGGCGGCACTTGCTGACGGCGCGTCACCACCGCGTACCAGCAAGGCAAGCACGCCGGCCTCGGCAGCGGTCAATGCCAGCCGCCGGGTCGCGGTCAGATCGATTGCCCGTGCGTTACCCTGCGCCTCCAATATCACTGCCCCCGCCGCTTTCGACTTGATGCAATCGGCAGTAGCCCGAAGCGCATCGCGAAGATTGGCGGCCCGAATGAGCAGCATCTTCCCCGGATCGCCGCCCAGTTCCGCTATCCCCTGCGGATAGAGGCGACCCGACAGCTGCCGGCTGTCATCCATGATCCAGAAAATACGCTGGCCATTCTCAGGCAACCGTAATGCGAGCATCAAGGCAAATGCGCTTACGGCAAAATTGTCGTCCGGTGCTGCTCCAGTCAATTCATGCAGCCCGTTACGGACAATGCCACCGCGCAACCGGTCATCGACAGAGGCTGCGCCAAGGGACAACAATTCCTGTGCGGCTCCCGCATGATAATGCAGCCACATACCACGTGCAAAGCCAGACAGAATCGCCTCATTGTTCATGTTTTGTTCCATAACCTATTTTTCCAGCATGTGGAGTCACCTTTTTGCCTCCAAATGCGTTATGCGTGATACATAATCCGGGGAGGAGACCTGATGCGTTCCGAAAAGTCCGAAAGCCACAGCGTCTGGCGCTTTTCCAAGGCCACCCGCGCGCATCCTGTCATCGACGCTGCCGACTATTTCGAAGTGATCCAGGCCGCGATGATGAATGCAAAACACCGGATCATGCTGATAGGCTGGGATTTCGACACACGAATCGACCTGACGCGCAGCCGACGTAAAAAGGGGGCGCCACCCAAAAGGCTGGGCGACTTCATCCTGTGGTTGGCCGATCGCACACCCGAACTTGAAATCAAGCTGCTCAAATGGAATGTCGGCGCGCTCAAGATGCTCGGGCGCGGCAAGACCATTGTCGATGTCGCCAAATGGGCGATGCACAAACAGATCCAGTTCAAGCTCGACGGCGCACATCCGGTCGGGTGCAGCCATCACCAGAAGATTGTCGTGATCGACGACAAAATGGCAGCATGCGGCGGTATCGACATGACCGCCGACCGCTGGGACACGCGCGAGCACAAGGACGGCGACCCGCGCCGAAAGCGGCCCAATGGCAAGCTTTACGGCCCCTGGCACGACTGCACGATGCTGGTCGAGGGCGATGCTGCGGCGGCGCTGGCGGAACTCAGCCGTGCACGCTGGGTAACCGCGGGCGGTGAGCCGATGGAACCCTGCCCCGCCGACGCCGCGTCGCCCTGGCCCGAATTTCTCGATGCCGAGTATCAGTTTGTCGACATGGGCATAGCGCGGACGCGGGCCGAATATGGCGAGGCTGCCGAGGTCCGCGAAATCGAAGCGCTGTTTATCGAGCAGATCGGGCGTGCACAAAAATTCATCTATGCGGAAAACCAATATTTCACCTCTCCCAAAATCGCCGATGCGATTGCCGAACGGCTGAAAGAAGAAAACCCGCCCGAAATCATCCTGGTGGGGCCGGAAAAGGCCGACGGCTGGCTTGAGCAAAAGGCGATGGACGGGGCGCGGATCGAACTGGTCCGCGCCTTGAAGGAGCAGGATCGCGAAAAGCGCTTCGCCTATTATATCCCGCACACCAAAGGCGGTGAGGCCATTTATGTACACGCCAAGCTGATGATCGTCGACGACCGGATCCTGCGCATCGGCTCGGCCAATATGAACAACCGCTCGCTCGGTCTCGACAGCGAATGCGATATCTTCATCGACTGCGACCGGCCGGGCAATGAAAGCGCGTGCGAGGCAATCAAGGCGCTGCGCGCGTCGCTGATTGGCGAGCATATCGGCCTGCCCCCCGAACGGGTGACGCAATTGCTCGGGACGGGCAAATCGATGTGCGAAATCATCGACAATGAAAGAGGGAACGGCCCCACGCTCGAGCCACTCGCGCTTCCCCAACTCGACGAAGCGGACAAGATAATCGCCGAAAACGCGGCACTCGACCCCGAAAACCCCGATGAGATGTTCGAGCCATTTTCCAGCCCCGGGCTCTTTACGCGGGTGCGGAATTTGCGGAAGCCGAAGCGGTGACGGAAACGGGCGCGCGCATTAACAGCGACAATCCGGCAAAGCCGCCGCTCTGACGGCTTCAAGCAGTCAGGCGGTTTGCGAGACCGTTCCGAAATGCTGCCACAGCAATGCGCCGCCGAGCAGCACAAAACAGATCATGCTCGTCCAACTGAATGCCTGATTGGTCGGGTTCTGGTAAGCCGGCGACGTCGAATGAAGCAGCGAGAAATTGGCGATGGCGCCGGCCACGCACATAGCAATCACGGCATAGAACCATATTCCGGTCGCGGTCGGCGGCCTGTGAAAGGCGAACAGGCAAATGATCAACACAATCCCGGCAACCGGCGTCAGCGGGCTAAATACACCGAAGAAGAACCAGGTGGTGCGAATGAAATAGACGCCAATCAGGATGACGAGCAGTATTTGGACGAACATCTAACAGCCGTTCATGCGAATGGGATTCTTAACGGCGCTGTCCATTCCGTTCGTTCCTTGCATGTCTCGGGACGCATCCTTACACTGATAAGATGATCGATCATCTTAGCGCTGTCAAGATAGAGTCTTCAACGCGCAGCTATCATCATGGTGGGCTGCGTCAGGCCGTGATTGATGAGGGCTTGCGGCTGCTCGATGCGAATCAGAAGGAGCCGGACGCGCTCAGCCTGCGCCAGATTGCGCGCAATGTGGGCGTCAGCGCACCCGCTGTCTATCATCACTTCCCCGACAAGCAGGCGCTGTTAAAAAGTCTCGCCGATTACGGGATGCAGATGCTCGCCGAACAACAGGCCGAGGCTGCAAAGATCGGCGGCGAGACCGGATTTGCCGAGATGGGCCGCACCTATGTTCGCTTCGCCATCGCCAACCCCGGCCTGTTTCGGCTGATCTTCTCGCACATGCCGATGCGCATCAGCCCGTCGACATCGGCGCTGAAAGGATCGCCGGAATGGATGCTACGCGACTATATCAAACGCACCCTCGGTCCCACCGCTACTGCCAGGGAGCAATTCGCGGCGGTTGTGCGCGTATGGTCTCTCATACATGGCCTGTCGATGTTGATCCTCGATGAGCAGGTGGACCACCAAAGCGCCGAAGAATTACTGGACGAGATCCTGGAAGTTGGCGGCTTGCGCTTGAAAGTTCGAACGCAGACCTGATCGTGTTGCATATGAGTAAAAGTCGACGCCGGTCGTCTGGCGCGTGGTGGGTCCTCGTTTATGATTCCGCCGGTTAAAGGCTAAGTCCTGAAACCTATCAGTCCGGCTAGGGTGAGGCGGGGTGAGCAAGCCTTTGCGCAATCCTGTCGGCGTCTAGGCCAAAGTGGGCCGGTGCGTGGTTATGGCCTCTATGACTTTGCGCACGCGCCAGATAATGCGACATCCGGTTTTCGACCAGCACAGGCAAAGTCATGCCCAGTTGGCCATAGATCGACCTCATCTCATCGCGCCAATCGCGTTCGAGTGCATCATAGGACGTCTCGATGCGCGGTGTGTGTGTCCGGTCGAAAAATTCAGATGTCGCCCGGTTCCGGCGGGCCGTCGTTTCAAGACAGTGCCGCCCGCTGTCGAGGGGATCGGTTTGATCCGAATGTACGCTGCGATGCTGGTGAACAAGTGAGGCCCCTGATGAGACAACCGACGTGGCTTCGCGGCGAAGATATACCAGTCTGGCATCTGGAAAAGTTTCCATAAGCGGGTCCAGGCCGTCCATGAACTCAGGGGCCTTGAGGACCCACGGCCCCTGAACCTCTGTCTTGCGCGACCAGGCGACGATACGCAGAAGTTGCGCGAATTGCCGATAAGCGTCTTTCCGGTCGGCCGAGCACAGCCAGCGCGAATAGGTGGGGACGTGCCATTGCATGTCGAACTGGGCACTGATCATCGAGGCGTTGAAGAAACCGAATTGCTCTTCGGCGGCCATAGCAGCGGTGGGATGGATGACAGCCAGCCTTGGGTTCAATCCATGCAATATGGCCAGGCCAAAGGCGGTCTTGATTATCCGAAGCCACGCACTTCCCTGGCCCCAAGCCGGGCTCATCGCCTCGAAGGTTCGTGTATGGGAAAGGCGCGGGTCGCAGGCGAACAAGCGCTGCAACCGGGTCGTGCCGGATCGCATCGAGCCGAGCACGACAATAGGAGCCGTCAGGGGGATATTGTCGATCTCGGGGTGGCGACGCCTGAGTTCGGTCGCGCGCAACCGTTCGCGCAGCGACTTGACCAGCAACCCATATGCGAGCGCCCGACCCAGAGGATTAAGGTTAGCTTCGTTTTCCAGCGAAAACGTCAGTACCTCAAGGGCTTCGCGCCAGTTCCCGGGGCCGAAATCGCCATGACCCTCGGCATCTTTGGCTGACTTGATCAGGATTTCGGGGGCGAGGCTGGGGCACGGCAGAAGCCCGCTATTCCAAGCAGACTGCAGTCCACGTGAAGCCAGAACCGCGAGCATGCTGGGCGGGATTACCGTCAGGGAGGATGGTGGCATTGCCATTCAAAAGGCGCGAAGCACGATTTGGTTCCGTAATGCGACACGCCCGCCGTTTGACAAGCCTCCCTCTCACTCCCAATAATAAGGCAGCCGCTTCCGCGTGCCCGTGACCTCCTCATTCAACGTCGCCGCATCGTAGAGCCGCCCGCCGATCATTACCTTGGCGACCTTGTCCGAATTGCGGATATCTGCACTCGGGTCGGCATCGAGTACCACCAGATCGGCAAGTTTGCCTGCCTCTATCGAGCCGACATCCCGGTCATAACCGAGCGACCGCGCCGATTCGATGGTTCCTGCAGCCAGCGCCTCGATCGGGCTCATCCCGCCACGTACGAAGGACCACATCTCCCAATGCGCGGCGATGCCTGCCTCCTGCCCGTGCGCGCCGATGGAGACCGGGACACCAGCCTTGGCCAGCTTGTGTGCCTCGCGCGCATTGTTGTCGTCGACATAATCCTCTTCGGGTGCGATTTCACGGCGCTTGTTGTTGGCGGCCAGTTCCGCCGGTGGATAATGCTTCGCCATGAGCGGGTGGCGGAAAACATCGGTATGCGCACGCCAATAGGGGTCGCCCGCCGGGCCGCCATAGGTCACGACCAGCGTCGGTGTATAGCCCACCTTGGACTTGGAGAAGAACTGCACGACATCGTCGTAGAACACATCGAGCGGCACATTATGTTCGACCGTGGTGTTGCCATCGGCGACCAGATTCATGTCCATCCCGAAGAGCGACCCGCCCTCGGCCACAGATCGCATATTCTCGGCAAGCGCGGCAGCGACCACCTGCTGGCGCTGTTCGCGACGCGGCTGGTTGTAGTTTTTGACGCTGTGGGCACCCTGCGCCTTCAGACGACGGACATGTGCAAGCGCATCGTCATAACTGTCGATCTGCGCGTAAACATCCGCGTTTTTCGCGCCGTAGACAATCTCTCCTGTCGAAAAGCTGCGCGGCCCGACAATCAGCCCGGCACGCTGCATTTCCAGCGCCGGGAAAACCGTGGCCGCGCTGCTCGACGGGTCGTGCCGCGTGGTGATTCCCATCGCCAGTTCGAGCATGTTGAACCAATTTTGCTGCGGCGTCATTTCATCGATGCCGTGCGGACCATGCGCGTGGGCATCGACCAGGCCGGGGATGATCGTCTTACCGGTAACGTCGACGGTCTTCGCAGTAGCCGGAATAGCCAGCTCGCCCGCACGGCCCACGGCCTTGATGCGGTCATTTTCCACCAGCACGACGCCATTATCGATGATGCCACCGCTCCTGTCGGCCCCATTCCAACCAGACATCGTCACGATCCGTGCGCCGGTAAAGGCGACCAGTCCGGTTGGACGGTCGGCCTTCATCGGCATCGACAGTGGAATGCCGGTCTTTGGCGGCTCGAACTTTGCTGGCTTCGCATCCTTCGCCAGCGGCGCGTCAGGATAGAAAGCACCGGTCTGCGCCGAATATAGCGTCGGCCCGATCGCCCAATGGAGCGAGGCTCCGTTGCCAGACCAGTGGATATAGTCCGCACCACCGTTGCTGACCTTTGTCACCGGCAGCGGGCCGCCGGAGGGCGATGCGCCGACTTCCTGCGTGCCGGGCATCAGCGGCATGACAAAGGCTTCGTAATTCTGGCGGAAGGCGAAGTTCGCTTCGTCGGGCGAAACCTCGAAGATCGTGGTCAGTTCGCCCGATGCATGTGTGCGCCTGGCCTCGCCATTGAGGTCGGTGCTGACAAGCTGGCGCTTGTTGTCGCCCTGCACGGTGAAGAACAGGCGGTCATTCGTTTTGCCGAAATGCGGGGCAGTGCCGCTTTCGGCGACACGCTCCATCGCCCCGCCCGTTGTCGCGATGCGATAAATACCGGGGCGATCCGAAAGGCGCGGCGACGTGAGGCCGCCACCAGCGACTTTTTCAAAGGCGATAGTCTTGCCGTCAGGCGAGAAACGCGGGCGCGAATAATGGCCAGCGACTGGCGTAACCGTTTTTGCCCCGCCGCCCGAAGCGGAGATGGTGCGGATCTGTCCAAGCCCCTTGTCGGTCCACGCAACAAAGGCGATGCTTTTGCCGTCGCGCGACCATGTGGGATAGGCTTCCATTTCCTCGGTCGCACTGGTCAACCGCTTCGCCGCGCCGCCACCCGCAGGCTTGGTCCAGAGCTTGCCCATCGTTTCGAACAGCACCGTTCGTCCATCGGGCGAGATTACCACACCGCGCGGCATCGATGTATTGAAGCTGGCGGGCGCGACCTCGACTGGCGGGCGAGGCGGGTCGATGACCCCGCGTGTGTCGGCGATGCGGAACGGAATGTCGCTCACCGCGCCCGATGGCCAGTCGACTTTCCGGATCTTGCCGCCTGCCCAGAAATAGATGCTCCTGCTGTCGGGTGACCAGTCCATATTCGGATAGACGCCGGTCACCGCCCAGGTTTCCTGCACATCCTGATCGAGCGCGTCGTAAATCTTGCGCTCCTCACCCGTCGTGAAATCCTTGACATAGAGCTTCGACCTGGTCGCCTCGCGCCGGACGAAGGCAATCTTGTTGCCGTCGGGCGAAGGCGTCGGTCGCACCGCGCCGCCGGTGCCCGATACCGCAGTCTCGCGGTCGCCGGTTTCGAGATTGTAGCTGTCGATGTTGAACAGGTCGCCGTTCGAATCCTGCGCATATTGGAAGATCGGACCCGGCGTGATGTTGCGCGTGAAATAGATATGCTTGCCATCGGGGGCGAATGTCGGCTCGCCCAGTTCCTTCTGATGCTGCTCGTTGGGTTTCTTGACCAGCTGCACGCCAGCGCCGCCCGACACATGGTAGAGCCAGACTTCACCAGTGCCGAGCGAGCGCCCTGTCGTGAAATGCTTCTTCGCGGCGATGAAGCGGCCGTCGGGGCTCCAGCTCGGCTGGTTTAAGAGGCGGAAATCCTCCTTGGTCAGCTGGCGCTTGTCCGATCCGTCGGCATTCATGATCCAGATATTGTCGCCGCCGCCACGGTCGGAGGTAAAGGCGATGCGTCGTCCGTCGGGAGAGAAACGCGGCTGGGTCTCGAAGGGCAACCCCTCGGCAATGCGCGTCGGTGTGCCGCCGGTCACCGGCAGCGTGTAGATGTCACCCAACAGGTCGAAGGCGAGCGTGCGACCGTCGGGGCTGACGTCGAGGTTCATCCACGAACCCTCGTCGGTGTCGATCGCGATCTGGCGCACCGTCAGTCCAGGAGGCGCAGCGACATCCCATTTGGCCTGCTTGTCATCTGCGGGCTTGTCCTGCGCGAAGGCGGCGGCGGAAATGCACGAAACGCCGGCAAGCAACGCAGCCTTGATCAACAATTTCATCGGAAAAGCTCCCCTGTCCTTATATCGTTCTGCAGGCTGTCATGCCTAGCGACCAAGGGCAAGCGGGAAGCCGCAGCTTCGATGGGGGACGCTTATTTTTCGGCGAATGTCTTGGGGGGAGAAGGGGGGCGAGCCGCAGCCCGCCCCCAATATCACGAATTACAGCCCGTCGACGCTCTTGCTGACGAGGATGTTGACGGCAACGCGGCGGTTCTGCGCCTTGCCTTCTTCGGTGCTGTTGTCCGCGGTCGGATCGGCTTCGGCCATACCGGTCGGGGTCAGCATGCGATAGGGTTTCCAGCCGCAGGCCTGCTGCAGATGATTGACGACCCTGGACGCGCGCTTTTCGCTGAGCGTCTGGTTATAATCATAATCGCCGACCGAATCGGTGTAACCGACCACCAGCATCAGTGCGTTTTCGGTGGCATTGGCCTGCGATGCCGCTGCACAGAGATCGGCCTGCGCCTGTTGCGACAGGTTCCATTTGCCGGTGTCGAAATAGACGTTGGTCGTGCCCTTGACATTATACTGGTCGATGTCGGCCACGCGGCTGCGCAACGCCTCGGTCGCGGCGGTCTGCTCGGCAAAGCCCTGCTCGGTGCCGGTGCGGATCATGCTGGCGGTGCGCAGATCCTTGCTCTGCACACGGATCTGGCTGGCGACCAGGCCGCCGCCCCATTGCACGGTCTTGGCGGTCACGGGCAGGCCGTTGAGCAGCTGATCGGTGGCAAGCTTGCTGCGCCCGATGCCGAACAGGCCGGAGCTCGAACGCACCTGCGTGCCTTCGCTGATGTAGAGCACGGTCTTCGAACCATCAGCGGTCGTCACCTGCACCTTGTCATCCTTGCGCGCGGAAATCATGCCCTTGATCTCGGGGCCGGCGGCAAGGCCTTCGAGGTCGGCGGGCGGCATGCCGGTGACAACGGTGCCGGCTTCAGGCTGGGCCGCATCCTGCTCCTGCGCGTACAACGTGCCCCAGGCGGGGATGGAAAGCACTGCGAGCAGTGCGAGGGTCTTCGGTTTTCTGGAAATCATGGTCACGGTCCTCCATTTGCAATTAACAGCCAGAACCCGCCTTTTCGCAAGCCCTAATCGGACCACCCCCCTGTGATGGCGTGCCCGGCTGATCGGAAGCCCCCTTCATCTCGTTTGTTTGACACGCAGCAGCACCGCCGCGCTTTTGACGCTATGCAAGGTTGGCCGTGGTCAAAACGACCTTGCTGGCAGATGAATGGACATTGCACGAGCGAAGGAGCGGGGGTGTTTCGAGGCAGGGGTGCGACAAACGGTTGCAGCGAAGAAAGTCGCGAAAAGTGTAGGCAGGGTTTACGATGTTGAGGAAGTTGAGCCTACGTCAAATGGCGGAGGCCCTTTCCCCACAAACATTCAGGGCTAATTTCAGGTAGCGCCATCGGGGCGCGGGCGATCGACAGTTTCAAAGAGCACAGCCCGACGCTTCGCAGCGTTGCGACCGGGCGCGATTCTCTCAAATGAAATCCTACATTGCAAGGGTGCGCTGTGCTTTCTCTCCTTTAGGGGAGAGATACGAAGCCTTACTGCCGCAAGCAGCTAGGCGAAGTAGAGAGGGGGAAAATCCACAACTCACCAAAACCAACAAAAAAGGCCCCGCGAGGGGGCCTGTTTTGTTGGTTGCGGGAGTAGGATTTGAACCTACGACCTTCAGGTTATGAGCCTGACGAGCTACCGGGCTGCTCCATCCCGCGCCACCAACAAGACGACATCGCTGCCGCCCGGAAGCCTTTTTGTTTCCCGTTTCGCTTTCGCGAACCGGCGGCGGGCTGCTCCATCCCGCGTCAACCAATCGAACCCGAAGGTCCAGAAACTAAAAAGCGGCCACCGACATTTCATGTCGCGGCCGCTTTTGAAATTATGAATGGGTTCTTCCAATCTCTATTTGCAAGCGCCGGCTGCAATGCCTGGCGACGCCCTACTCTTCCAACGCTTAAGCGGTAGTACCATCGGCGCAGTTTGGTTTCACGGCCGAGTTCGGGATGGGATCGGGTGGGTCACAAACGCTATGGTCACCAAGCAATGAAGCAGGCGCTCACAATAAGTGATATTGGGTAATAATCGATGCCCGTGCAAAGGTCTTATCTGGCTTTGGATATCATCGCCATCGACGGCTGACAAAATCAGCACTGTCATTGATGGTGGGACTTCAAGCGCGAAAAGAGTAATTAGGATTGGTTAGCTTCACGCATTACTGCGCTTCCACACCCAACCTATCAACGTAGTGGTCTACTACGACTCGATGAAATCTAATCTCGAGGGAGGCTTCCCGCTTAGATGCTTTCAGCGGTTATCCCGTCCATACATAGCTACCCTGCTGCGCGGCTGGCGCCACGACAGGTACACCAGAGGTATGTTCAACCCGGTCCTCTCGTACTAGGGTCAACTCCTCTCAAATTTCGACGCCCACGGCAGATAGGGACCAAACTGTCTCGCGACGTTCTGAACCCAGCTCACGTACCACTTTAATTGGCGAACAGCCAAACCCTTGGGACCTGCTCCAGCCCCAGGATGTGATGAGCCGACATCGAGGTGCCAAACGATTCCGTCGATATGAGCTCTTGGGAATCATCAGCCTGTTATCCCCGGCGTACCTTTTATCCGTTGAGCGATGGCCCTTCCACGAGGGACCACCGGATCACTATGACCGACTTTCGTCTCTGCTCGACTCGTCAGTCTCGCAGTCAGGCAGGCTTATGCCATTGCACTCTAACAGACGGTTTCCAACCGTCCTGAGCCTACCATCGCGCGCCTCCGTTACTCTTTAGGAGGCGACCGCCCCAGTCAAACTACCCGCCACAGAGGGTCCCCGAACCGGATAACGGTCCTGGGTTAGACATCAGAAAACAACAGGGTGGTATTTCACATTGTGGCTCCACGACAGCTGGCGCCATCGCTTCAAAGCCTCCCACCTATTCTACACAGTTCTTTCCTAATGCCACTCTGAAGCTGCAGTAAAGGTGCACGGGGTCTTTCCGTCTAACCGCGGGTACTCCGCATCTTCACGGAGAATTCAATTTCGCTGAGCATATCCTGGAGACAGTGGGGAAGTCGTTACGCCATTCGTGCAGGTCGGAACTTACCCGACAAGGAATTTCGCTACCTTAGGACCGTTATAGTTACGGCCGCCGTTTACTCGGGCTTCAATTCGGAGCTTGCACTCCTCCTCTTAACCTTCGAGCACCGGGCAGGCGTCAGACCCTATACGTCGTCTTGAAGCCGACTTAGCAGAGTCCTGTGTTTTTGCTAAACAGTCGCTACCCCCTGGCCTGTGCCCCCTCATACTGCTTGCGCAATGTGAGGGCCTCCTTCTTCCGAAGGTACGGAGGCAATTTGCCGAGTTCCTTCAGGATACTTCTCTCAAACGCCTTGGTATACTCTACCTGACCACCTGTGTCGGTTTCGGGTACGGTCTATACGGTGGGGCTATTTCCTGGAACCTCTTCGAAGCACCTCCAATCCAATAAGGAGATACAACTCACGAGATCCGTCACACACCACCAGGCCCACGAATATTAACGTGGTTCCCATCGACTACCCCCTTCGGGCTCGTCTTAGGGGCCGGCTTACCCTGCTCAGATTAGCTTTAAGCAGGAACCCTTGGTCTTTCGGCGGGAGGGTGTCTCACCCTCCTATCGCTACTCATGTCTGCATTCGCACTTCCGATACCTCCACGACCCATTACCAGATCGCTTCATCGGCCTACGGAACGCTCCGCTACCGCGTACGCAAAAGCGCACACCCTAAGCTTCGGTACATATCTTTAGCCCCGTTACATTTTCGCCGCAGGATCTCTTATTTAGACCAGTGAGCTGTTACGCTTTCTTTAAAGGATGGCTGCT
>JACVCM010000006.1:25000-58703 GCA_016742125.1 Sphingomonadaceae bacterium
ACGTTCCATTTATGTTCCAATACATAAATGACCGACTCACCCCCACCAACCTCACCCACCCAGCTCCTCGCCGATGAGGAGCTGCTCGCCTTCAGCCCCGTTCCGCTCGACCGCAAACGCAGCAATGGCTGGACGGCGGCGCAGCAGGAGCGGTTTATTGTCGCGCTGGCCGTCATGGGCTCGGTGGGGCAGGCGGCGAAGGCGGTGGGGATGAGCAGGCAGTCGGCCTATAATCTGCGCGAGCGGCCCGGCGCGGAGAGCTTTGCGAAAAGCTGGGACGCAGGCATCGAGATGGGTCGCGCGCGGCAGTTCGACCATGCGATGACGCGCGCGATCAACGGTGTCACCACCATCACCGTCCGGCGCGGCGGCGCGGTGACGGTCAATGGCGGGCCCGACATGCGCATCCTGCAAAGCGCGCTGCGTAGTGAGGATATGCGCGGGGGTGGGAGTGCGTTGCCGTGAAACGTCACCGTCGCCCTGAGCCTGTCGAAGGGCGCTTATCGGCTGGGCATGCTTCGACAAGCTCAGCACTTCGGTTTTGGTAAATGGGCTAGCACTAAATTGACAAACTGGACAGTTACCCCCTGCCTTTGTGTGAATCTTGTCAATTTAAGCGGCCTGCAGGGCAAGCTTTGGTAAGCTTTTCCGCCTATAAGACGCTGCCATGGATTTGACTGCCCTTAACGACCGGGTTGCACCCGAAGAGTTTGGAAGCCGCGTGAAATCGGCGGTTTTCTGGCGTTCGGGCACGCAAATTCTGGCACAGTTAATAAGCTGGGGTTCGACACTGGCGGTCATCCGAATCCTTGAACCGAGCGATTACGGCCTGTTTGCGATGACTTCCGTGGTTCTGGTATTCCTCAACTTCCTCAACGGCTATGGCTTCGTTTCGGCGCTGATCCAGTCGGAAAAGGTGGAGCCGATCCGGATTCGCCAGGCTTTCGGCATGCTGATTCTGGTAAATGCGGGGCTCGCCACAACACAGTTCTTCGCGGTCGCGCCGCTGGCGGCGGCCTATTACAAGGAACCGATTATCGCCGACATGCTGCGCTGGCAGTCGCTGATATATCTGTCGACGCCGTTCCTGATCCTGCCTGAAGCGATGCTGACGCGGAATCTGGATTTCAGGAAACCGGCTATCGTCAACCTCACCTCCGCTTTTGTGGGCGCGGCCATCGCCTTGGGCATGGCGTTTCAGGGCTATGGCGTCTGGACACTCGTGTTCGCGCCGATTGCGATATTCTGGACGCGCGCGATGGCGTTGATGGTCGCGACCAGATTCTGGATCCGGCCCAGTTTCGACTTTACCGGTGCGGGCGGTATCTTCGGTTTCGGTACCGCGATGCTCGCAGCGCATGGTTTCTGGATCGTGCAAAGCCAGTCCGATATCTTTATCGCTGGCCGCGCGTTCGACAACCATGACCTTGGCCTTTACGCCGAAGCGCTTTTCCTGACGCAGATATTCGCCGCGAAATTCGTGCCGCCGCTGAACGAAGTTGCGTTTCCCGCTTATGCCCGCCTGCAGAACGACCGGGCGGCGCTGTCCGCCGGTTTCCTGAAAGCGGTGCGGCTCATCATGCTGATCGCCTGCCCGCTCTATCTTGGCATGGCAGTCAGTGCGCAGCCTTTTGTCGATGTGCTGATGGGACCGAAATGGTCGGAGGCCGCGCCTATTGTCGCGATCCTTGCCCTGGCGATGCCGGTGATGACCCTGCACATCCTGTTTGCGCCCGCGCTCAACGCGCTCGGGCTGCCCAGCATCGTTGTACGCAATTCCATCCTTGGCGCGATCCTGATGCCGGCGGTCTATCTCTTCGCGGTGCAATATGGCGCCGATGGCCTTGCCTGGGGTTGGCTGGTTGCGTTTCCGGTCTTGCTCGCCTTTACGATTTATCAGGCGCGCCCGCATATCGGTTTTACGGTGAGGGGATTGGCGGCATCGGTGCTGCCGGGGCTCGTTGCAGCCGTGGCGATGGCAGGGCTGGTCTGGGCGGCGGACCGCGCGCTGCTGCTGAAATGGTGGCCCGATGTGCCTGCGCCCATCCATCTTGCGGTGCTCGTGGCGGTCGGCGGCCTCGCCTACACCACTATGCTCTGGTTCGGTGCGCGGCAGACCTTCATGGAAGTCGTCAACCTTGTAATCCGCCGCAAACCGCCTGCGGTCGTTACGCCTTGAGCAACCCGATTTCGATCAGTCGTTCGCGCAGATAGTCATCGGCCAGAATCGGCTCTGGATAGCGATCGGGGTTTTCCGCCGTGATGCACTGCGGCAGCGTCGTGATCGGATAATCCGAATTCAGATGCAGGAAAAACGGCATCGAATAACGGCTGAACGTCGACCGCTCACCGGTCGGATTGACGACCCGATGCGTGGTCGAGGGCAGGACATGATTGCACAGCCGCTGCAGCATGTCGCCGACATTGATGGCCAGCCCCCCTTCGGGTGGCGACACGTCCATCCAGCTTCCGTCGGGGCGCAGGATTTGCAGGCCAGCCTCTTCGGCGCCCAGCAACAGCGTGATCAGGTTGATATCTTCATGCGCGCCGGCCCGGATGCAGCCTTCGGCATCGCCCTCGATCGGCGGATAATGCAAGAGGCGCAAAATGGAGTTGCCGACATTGATCTTGTCTTCGAACCAGTCCGCAGGCAGCCCGAGATAAATCGCGATATAGGACAATATCCGCGCGCCAACCCGGTCGAAGTCGGCGTACAGCTCCTCGTAAACCTCGCGGAAACGGGGCACCGAGTCAGGCCAGATATTGCGCAACATTGCAGTTTCGAGGGGATGCCCCGCGGGCAATGTCCGCCCGACATGCCAGAACTCCTTCAGGTCATGATGCTCGGCACCCTTGGCAATCTCGGTCTTGAAGGGCGTATAACCGCGTTGACCCGCGATATTGGCGTCATAGCCGCGCCGCTTGGCGTCCTCCGGCTGATCGAACAGTTCCTTCGACAGCCGCCACGCTTCCTTCACCAGTTGCGGATCCAGGCCGTGATCGACGACCTTGGCGAAACCGTAGGTTCTGAAACTGTTACCGAGCGCCTGTGCAATTGCATCGGCATCGCCCCCGGCAAGCGAAATATCGGGCATCTGACTCATATCTATGCGAATAGCCCTTGACCTATTGCTGCGCCAGCGAAATTGACCTCGGTCAAACAGGAGACCTGAAATGGCAAAACAGTACTGGCTGATGAAGTCCGAACCCGACGTCTACAGCTATGACGATCTGGTGGCGGAGAAAGAAGGCACATGGGACGGGGTGCGCAACCACAGTGCCGCCCTGAACCTGAAAGCCATGAAAGTCGGCGACGAGGCCTTTTTCTATCACAGCAATATCGGGCTGGAGATCGTGGGAATCATCACGATCAGCAAGGAACATTTCATCGACCCGACTGACGAAAAGACCCGCTTTGTCGCCGTGAAGGTGAAGCCGCTACGCAAACTCGCGAGCCCGGTGCCGCTCAAGGCCATCAAGGCCAACGCAAAGCTCGCCGACATGGATCTCGTCCGGCTCTCCCGCCTCTCGGTTGGAAAAGTCAAGCCGGTCGAGTGGAAAGAGATATTGAAGATGGCGGGCGAGTGACCACAGTCAAAATTGCAATCCTTGCGCCTGTCCCCCAATATGAGGAAGACTGGTCGCACATCCGCGCCGACTATTTGCGACTGTTTGGCGAAGGTACAACATTTGTCGACTGGACCATGGCGAATGGCCTCGACGCATTCGACCTCGTGACCCCACTCCTTGCCTGGGGTTATCAGCGAGACTGCCCGCGCTGGTTCGCCCTTCTCGACCGCCTGGAGGCCGACAATATAAGTGTAGCCAATCCGGTAAGGGTGTTACGCTGGAACAGCGACAAAGCCTATCTCGCCCAACTGGCTGAGGCCGGTATCGCTACCGTTCCGACGCGCATGAGCGACGCCCTGACACCGGCCGATCTGGACGCTGCGCGGGTGGCGTTCGACACCCATATACTGGTAATCAAACCTCCGATCTCGGGCGGCGCCGACGGCACATACCGGATCAGCGCTGGCGATGCTATTCCCGATCGCGTCGCAGGCCAGCGGATGATGATCCAGCCCTATCAGCCGAGCATCGCCTCCGAGGGCGAATACTCGCTTTTCTATTTCGACGGTATCTTCGGTCACTCTATCATCAAGCGCCCCGCCGCCGCCGACTTTCGCGTGCAAGACCAGTTTGGCGGTTATGAAGAGGCGATGCCTGCGCCAAATGCCGCGCGGGTCTTGGCCGAAGCCGCATTGGCGGCAACCGCCGAGATCACCCGAAGCGGCCCACTTGCCTATGCCCGCGTCGATATGCTGCGCGATAATGATGGTCAGTTCCGGCTGATGGAACTCGAATTGATCGAACCGTCCCTATTCCTCCGATTCGCTGACGATGGCGGCGCGGCTTTCGCCAGGGCCTTGACAGGTTTGGCATTGGGCATCGGGCAAACCGCGGGAACTATGAAGCGGCCAATGGATTGACTTATCTGATCGACCTGCACCTCCGCAACGGTCGGCAACAGAGAGGATCAAGCCATGGGCGAACTGAAAGACAAAGCCAAAGGACTTGGCAATGAAATCGCGGGAAATGTGAAGCAGGCTGCCGGTCGTGCAAGTAACAACCCCAGCCTTGAGGCCGAAGGCCTTGCGCAGGAGCGCAAAGGCGAAAACCAGAATCTGAGTGGCAAGGTCAAAGGCGCGCTCGGCGACAAAGTCTGAAACCACCTAAGCCAACGAAAAGGCCGCCGCTTTTGGCGGCCTTTTCATGCCTGGCGGTAGTCGGCAGTTATTTCTCCGCAGGCGCGCAATTCTTCCTCATGCCCCGCCTCGCGCCAGCTTTCCCGCAGAGCGTCGTTTTCCCACGCAAGCATCGCTGGCAAAGTAAGCATCTTGTGCACCCATTCGGCCCCAGCATGGCCGACATCGAGACCATAAGTCCGCACGCGAAAAGCGACCGGGGCGAAAAAGGCATCGACGGCCGTAAATGCCGATCCTGCCAGGAATGGCCCTCCGAAGCTATCGAGACCCTGTGCCCACAATTCGGTTATGCGCCTTACATCACGACTTAGCGCGTCTGACATGGGTTTGGGCTTTACCCGCACTCCCACATTCATCGTACAGTCGTTCCTGAGTGCGGAAAACCCGCTGTGCATCTCGGCTGCAGCGCACATTGCCCAGGCGCGGGCCGTTTCCGCAACCGGCCACACCCCCTCATGCCGGTCGGCAAGATAAAGCACTATACCGAGCGAGTCCCAGATCGTGCGTTCCCCGTCGATCAACACGGGCACCTGTCCTGTCGGCGAAAAGGCGCGGAAAGCATCATAATTGCTCATCGCGGCGAACGGCTCCAGCCGGTCCTCGAACGGAATGCCGAGCACGGTCATGAGTAGCCAGGGCCTGAGGCTCCAGCTCGAATAATTGCGGTTTGCGGTTATGAGGGTGTAGGGCATGATATGCCTCTAGCCGAAGGAGATTGCCATGTCAGCCTTGCTTGCCCTTGCTTTCCTAAGCCAGTCGATTGTGACCGAATGCGACCGGCTTGCCGCGCATCCAAGCGACCCGGACAAGGTCGCGCCGGGCGTGCCGGAGGGCAAGGTAGATTTGCCTGCAGCGATTGAAGCTTGTCAGGCGGCCGTGAAGGCCGATCCAGCCAATGGTCGCCTCAACTACCAACTGGCACGCACGCTCGGCTATGCCGGACGCGGCAAGGAAGCTGCACCCTATCGTGAGGCGGCTGTAAAGGCCGACTATCCGCAGGCATTGTTCGTGGTTGGATATATCCATCTGCTCGGCCACAACGACGCCGCCAAGGATGTGTGCAAGGCAGGGGACCTCATTCATCGTTCAGCGCTCAGAGGCCGGCATGCGGGACTGGTCGGCTTTCCGCATTGGTCGCTGCAGGGCGCGTTCAACGGCTGCGTCGTCAAACAGGACCGAAGCGAAATGCGCGGGTTCCTCGAACAGGCGAAGACAATGTCCAAAGGCGACTTTTATCAAATGCTGCTTATCGAGTCGCTCGAAGCGAGATTGGTGGGCAACTAGGCTTTGCTGCGATCCGGCAAATCGTCAACGTGGAGCCAGCGCCTATCGGTTTGGCCGAAGAAGCTGTCGAACACCGCGAACGGGATACGGAAGGGGCGCCCCCAATTGCTGTTCCACATCGCAACCACGCCCGTTTTGGCTTTGGGATCGAAGATCAGCGTCGTGCGATAGCCATCGACCGCCCCCGAATGGCCGATCAGTCGGTGCCCGGCATAATCGAAGCTTCGCCAACCAAGGCCGTATGCAGCATTGCTGTTAGCCTGCCGCAGTTCGCCTCCATAGAGCCGTGCCGTGTTCACGCGCGGTGCTTGCGCCACACGCAGCACAGTGGGGGGCAGAACATCGGGTCGTTCACCCATCGCCGCCTGCATCCACTTGGCAAAATCGACAATGTTACTTTCGATGCCGGCGGCGGCGGGTACTCGCCAGTAACTTTCTTTGAGGTCGCGCACCTGCGAACCATTATGCGGCCGCGCCCATTCTTTTGCGCCGGTCAGCCCGGTCATGCCGAAGTTTGCGCTTTTCATACCCAGCGGCAGGAACAGGCGTTCGCTGACGAGATCGGCATAATGCCGGTTTGTCGCCTGTCCCAATATCTCGCTGGCAGCATCAAAAGCGAGATTCTGGTAAGTATGGCACGTGCCTGGCTCGCACTGTAGTGGCGCAGCAGCGAGTTCGGAACGGATCGAGACGGGACTTTCGCCACCCTCCAACTTCTCATCATAGGCGTTTTTGGTGAGACCTGTCTGCTGCGCAAGCAGTTGCGCGAAGGTTATACGCGTTTCTGCGCCCTGCGGTAGCCGCAACGAGGTCCGCCAGCTTGCCACGGGACGGTCCAGATCGACTGTCGCTTCGCTTGCGAGCAGCGCAGCCATCGTTCCTGCGACGGTCTTGGACACCGATGCCCAGCGAAACAGTGTGTCGGGCGTCACCGCCGTGCCTGTCGATTTGTCGGTCACTCCATAGGCGCGCACGAAGCGAAGCTGGCCATCCTCGACCACTGCGACCGCCAGTCCCGCCATTTCGGGTTGCGCCGCAAGCATCGCCAATTGCCGGTCGAGCGTGCCATAATCGACCTGCCCGCGCCATTCGTCCGGTGTATCGGGCAGGTTGGCTTCGGTCTTCGCGAACAAGGGCGGCGCAATCGTCGCGGGTATTTCGCTTCCGGCAAAGTTAAGGCCATAGAAGCTGATGGCAGCGAGTAGTGCTGCTGCTATCGAGGCTTTAATTGCGCGTCGCATTCTACCGCTCAGGCGGGCTCATAATGGGCGGTCGTCTTCGCCGCGACCTCTTCCGCCGTCACGCCAGGCGCCATCTCGATAAGTCTGAATGGCGATTGGTGATCGGGTCGGTGAAATACGGCAAGGTCGGTGATTATCATGTCGACGACATTCCTGCCGGTCAGTGGCAATGTGCAAGCCGGAATGAATTTGGGCGAGCCGTCCTTCGATGTGTGTTCCATCACCACGATGATCTTCTTTACACCGGCAACCAGATCCATCGCGCCGCCCATGCCCTTGATCATCTTGCCCGGGATCATCCAGTTCGCGATGTCTCCATTTTCTGCCACTTCCATCGCGCCAAGCACCGTCAGATCGATATGCCCGCCGCGAATCATCGCAAAGCTTGCGGCGCTGTCGAAATAGGCCGATTGCGGCAGCTCGCTTATTGTCTGCTTGCCCGCATTGATGAGATCGGCATCTTCCTCGCCCGCATAGGGGAAAGGCCCGATCCCCAGCATGCCGTTTTCGGACTGCAACGTCACCTCGACGCCTTCGGGGATATGGTTCGCGACCAGCGTCGGGATACCGATGCCAAGGTTCACATAATATCCGTCGCGCAGTTCTTTCGCGGCGCGTGCCGCCATCTCGTCACGGGTCCAGCTCAATGTATCAATCCATCTTCGTCGGTTAGGGGGTGCTGTGTCGGTAGATCGGTCGGATTAGCGCGTTCGGCATCGATGCCTTCCCAGATGCGCGCTTCGGCCTCGGCCTCGGAAATGCCGACCGCACGGGCCCAGGTTTTGGCACCGTGACGGACGCAATCAACCAGCGCGATGCCAAACCCCATCGGGTCACCGCCCACCGGAACCGGGTTGATAAAGCAGGTTACCGGCCCACCTTCCTGCGCCCAGACGCGCAGAAATTCTTTCGAGCCGCGGATCAGGTCGGTGTAGGGGATCAGGTCTATGGGGACAGGCTTGTCAGTCATCGCGCAGGTTCCCATTTGGTTTCGGGAGTGAAAATGTCGTCAAAGCTGCCCCTTATAGAAGGCCCATAAACAGGGTTGGACAACAGGAACCAGCCACTGCCCCAAAGCGACGAGACGGCCGGGTTGGCGGCCAGCTTCCTGCGGTCTGCAACGCTGATGCCCTTTGCATTAAACGCATTCGAAAAATCGCCCAGCTGATCGCCCGCCATTGCGATGACACAATATCGTGCAGCGATGGCTGCGCGCCGTGCATCTTTGCTGGACCCTGTATCGTCATCGCCCATGAGATACAGGGTTTCGCCATGTTTGAATTCGCCCAGTCCCGCGGCGCGCAGCGTGTCTTCCGTCCCTTTCGCATTGGCAGCGGTGCGGTTTGTGTTGACGACGATCGTCACGCCCGCATCGCGCATGTCCTTTAGCGCTTCAACCGCGCCCGGCATGGCGAGCGCCTTACCCGCACCGCTCCTTTCCCATTGGTCCCAGATCGCCGGATCGAAATCCTTGCCCTGCTCGGCCATGTACCGCATCGACCCAACATTCCAGATCAGCGTTTCATCAGCATCGAAAACGGCGGCAAAGGGCTTGTTCCCGCAATCGTCGAAACGCGGTGCTGCGGGCGTGGACTGCATTGCCAGTATAACTTGTCGATAGGGAAGCCTGGTCACTGCAGGGTCGACCCTTAGCTGATCGAGGATATAGTCCGTCATGGCCCGATAGACCTGCACCGAGGCAATTGTCCCCTCCGCCGAACCATAAAGCCATTGCTGGCCTGGGGGCGGCGATGTTGGTGCCGGCTTTTCACCTATCTGGGTTGCCAACGTCTCCTTGCTTGTTGTCGGCGCCGCAGCCCGCTCCGCCTGCGCAGCGCATCCGGCAAGCGCAAGCGCGACAAGGCTAATCGCAAAATGCCGCATCACGCAGCCTCCCGCTCCCGCACAGTGCGGAATTCGATCTTCTTCTCATAAGGTGCACCGATTATCATCCGCTGCACATAGACGCCTGGCAAGTGGATGCAGTCGGGATCAAGGCTGCCAACGGGTACCACTTCTTCGACCTCGGCCACGCAGACCTTGCCGCAAGTCGCCGCCGGCAGGTTAAAATTGCGCGCGGTTTTGCGAAAGACAAGATTGCCGCTCTCATCGGCCTTCCATGCCTTGACCAGGCTCAGATCGGCGAAGATGCCGCGTTCGAGAATATATTCCTCACCGCCGAATTCCTTTATCTCTTTGCCTTCGGCGACCAGCGTGCCGACCCCGGTCTTGGTGTAGAAGCCTGGAATTCCCGCCCCACCCGCGCGCATCCGCTCGGCAAGCGTGCCTTGCGGGCAAAATTCGACCTCGAGCTCGCCTGCAAGATATTGCCGCTCAAACTCCTTATTTTCACCGACATATGAGGAGATCATTTTCTTCACTTGCTTGGTACGCAACAGCTTGCCGATGCCTTCATTGTCGATACCTGCGTTGTTCGACACGAAGGTCAGGCCGGTAACGCCGCTGTCGCGCACCGCATCGAGCAAGCGTTCGGGGAGGCCACAAAGCCCGAAACCGCCACTGGCGATCAGCAGGTCGTTCTTCAGCAAGCCGTCCAGCGCACTGTTTGCGTCAGGGAAGAGTTTTTTCATGGTCGGGAGAAATCCATATTGAGCAAATTCGACAGCTCCATAATCGCCTGCTCGCCGCTTGTCACCTTGATTGCAGCCATGCCGAGTGTTGCTGCGGGTTTGCAGTTGATGCCCAGATCGTCGAGATAGACACAGTCGGTCGGCACCACACCCAGCGCGTCGCACATCATCGTGTAAATGCGCGGGTCCGGCTTGCGGATGCCGACCTTCGAGCTTTCAACGACATGGTCGAAGCGCGCCATGATGGCCTCTACCGCCCTTGCCTTTTCCCCATCCGCAGCCATAGCCGAACCGCGCCCGGCGCGTACATTGTTGGTAATGCAACCTAGCATAAAGCCTTGAACCTTGAGCCGGTCGAGTGCGGCCACCATTTCCGGCCTTATATCGCCTGCCAGACACGAGATGACCGATGCGCCGTCAAGGCTGTGCCCCATCGCCATCGCCTCGGCGGCGAAAAGAGCATCGAACTCCACAGCAGTGCATTCGGCACGTTCGAATTTCGCCCAAGCATTGTCGTGCGGGTTAGTGCTATTCACCCGGCGCACAAAATCGCGCGGCAAACCCCGCTCGGCCTCCAAGCGGTTGAATGCTTCGAACGGAGAGGACGTAATCACGCCGCCGAAGTCGAAGATGACGGTGGTGTAAGCCATCAATATTGCAACTTCATCCCCGGCCTCGCCCAACGCGTCTTCACCAACCGCCCGCTGCCCGACAGGGTGATGTAGGCGTCCATCATGTCAGCACCGCCAAAGGCAATGTTCGTGGTAAAAATGTCGTCGGTGGCGACGAATTCCACCAACTCACCCGCCGGAGAAATGACCGAGATTCCGCATTCGCCGATCGTAGCGACGCAGATATTCCCACCCGCTTCCATGCCAAGACTATCGAAGAATTTATATCCGGCCGGGCGATATAGCGGGATGCCCGGGCCGCCAGGACCGGCATCGGCGGCGACCTTGCCGGGGGCCGTGATGTTGAATTTCATCAGCCTGCAGGTGTAGGTTTCAGCCGCATAAAGCGTTTTGCCGTCCGGCGACAACCCCACACCATTGGGGTTATTGGACGGAAAGATCACCTCCTCAAGGTGACCGCCATCGGCCCTCGCGTAGAAAATCCCGACAATATCATGGCAGCGTCTTGCATAATCGACCTTGCCATGGTCGGTGAACCAGAAACCGCCATGTTGATCGAAGACGATGTCGTTCGGTCCGCGCAGTACCGAACCGAAATCCCCTGATTTATAGAGTATCTCGACCTCACCGGTTTCGATATCGATCCGCTCTATCCGCCCGCCTGAATAGTCTTTTGCAATACCGTGCGGTGCAAGAAAACCATTTGTCTCAAGATATTCGAACCCGCCATTGTTGCAGCAATAGAGCTTGCCGTCCGGACCCAGCGCCAAGCCGTTAGGCCCGCCCCCGGTTTTCGCGATCACCGACTTGCCGCCGTCAGGCGCAATGCGGGTGATTTGCCCGGCGGCAATCTCCGTCAGTATGACACTGCCATCCGGCAAAACCACAGGCCCTTCCGGAAACCGCAGGCCGTCCGCTATTGTCACAAATTCCGCCATCCTGGCTCTCCTCTACCCGACTTTATCCGGGTTCCCGCTCGGGCGCGGCGCTGTCGCCTTCACCGAGTTCCCTTTGCATATACACGCTGTCGAGCCACCGGCCGAACTTTCGCCCGACCGATCGCATTGTGCCAGCGTGCGCGAAACCCATGCGGCTGTGCAATGCAACCGAAGCTGGCTCCCCGCCACCGATGACGGCGATCATCTGCCGAAAGCCACAGACCGTGGCGGCTGCCACCAATTCGCGTAGCAGTGTCGAGCCGATGCCGAGCCCCGTTCGGTCGGCACGAACATAGATCGAATCCTCGCAGGCGAAGCAATAGGCAGGGCGGTCGCGAAATTGCGTTGCATAGGCGTATCCGACGATCTCTCCGCCGCGCTCGGCCACGAGAAAGGGCCAGCCCCTCGCCTGTATGCCCGAAATTTTTTGCGCCATTTCCTCGGCCTTGCGGGGAATCGTATCGAAGCTGGCGGTCCCCGACCGAACATGTTCGGCGTAAATGCTTGCGATCGCCAGTGCATCAAATGCTTGAGCATTCCGGATTTCGGTCATTACGGGTTCAATCATCGGCAACACCGGAAACTGGCTGACACAGAAATCGCCGTATTGGAAGCGGTCAAAGCCCTGCCCCGAGTTCGGGCCTGGTATTTTGACATCGATCAATGCGGGTATGCGCTTTCCCATTATCCTGGGATCACGGGCCGATGCATCGGCCCGTTCATTCGGGAAGGAAATGACGATGAAATCGATTCAGGTCCATGCAGGCAGCGACGGCGGTTTCGAGAGTCGCCTGCAGATTGCGCTTGATCTAACGCGGCGGTTCAATGGCCATCTTACACTGGTTTTGCCCCGCCCGCCGCAGGATTATGTCGCCTTCGACATGTTCGGCGGCGCGCATTTCATCGCCGACGTATTCGATGCAGCAGAGAAGGAGCGCGATCGCATGCGCTCGCGCATCGACGAGAAGCTCAAGGTCGAAGGATTGCCCTGGGACTGGCAGGTTTTCGACGGACCGACGGTCGATGCGCTGTTGAACGCAGCACGGCTGGGTGACGTCATGGTTATGTCGCTGGATGTGACGGGCACTGGTGCACCTGGCCACGGGCGCGCGCTGGTGAGCGATGTCGTAACTGCATCGCGTACGCCGGTGCTGGCGGTTCCTGTCGGCTGCAAGAGCCTGTCGTTCGATCGGGCGATGATCGCCTATGACGGCGGCTTCGAAGCCGCCAATGCCTTGCGCGCGGCGTTGCCCATGCTCTCGGCTTCTGCAGCAATCCGCATAACCGAGGTCGACGCGGCACCGGACGAATTCCCCGTCACCGACGCCGCAACCTATCTGTCGCGCCATGACATCTGCGCCGAAATCGCGGTCGCAGCAAAAGGCGATACCAGCGTCGAAGAGCGGCTGCTCGCCGAGGCGAGGGCATGGCGCCCCGATTTCCTCGTAATGGGTGCTTATGGCCATGGCCGCTGGCGCGAAACGCTGTTCGGCGGGGTTACCCGATTCTTGCTAGGCGAAATTGGTGTCCCGGTCTTGCTTGCGCATTAGCCCTGGCGCGGCGTTGTCTTTTGGCTGAATACAGCGCCTTGTCCGCCTGACGAAGCAACATGGTCGTCGGGACCTCCTCGCCTGCCGACAGGGCATAGCCGAGGCTGGCGACGATGGGAACGAAATGGCCGTCTATTTCGGTCGGACTGCACAGGGCCGCCATCATAGCGGTGCTGCGAGCGGATACGTCATTCTCGTCGCTTATGCCGCGAAAGATTATCATGAATTCATCCCCGCCAAGACGCCCGACGCTGTCAGAGTGCAGCGCTGCGGTCACCAACCGGTGTCCGACTGCCTGCAACATCGCATCGCCGGCATAATGCCCCAGGCTGTCGTTAACCTGCTTGAAGCCGTCGAGATCGAGCAACGCCACTGCGAATTTCTGTCCGGCCATGGCTTCGGCGTCCAGCTCGTCCATCATCGCACGGCGGTTGGCGATGCCGGTCAGCGGGTCGGTCAGGGCCATCTGACGGTTCTCGTCCTGTAGCAAAAGGCTGCCGATCAGCTGGGAATATTGCTCCGACACAAACCGGATCATCAGGATGCCGACGCTGATCGTGGACAGCCCCAGCATCTGAGCTTCGAAATCGCCTGCGAACAGCATGGCAAGCGAACTTGGGAACAGACCCATGATGACAACAGCGATAGCGGCGGGACGGAGCGAATATAGACAGTGCGCAATGGCCATGGCGCCGAAACTCAGCGAAACGGGCACCAAGAGCTTTGCGTTGAACATGCCGTTCAGGAAAGTAACGGCCGCATCTATGCCGAGAATTGAAATCAGAAGCGTCGACATACCCACGTTCATTCTCAGCAGGCGGGGAATGCGCGCGGGATCGACAGGCTTTTTCAGCACCCGGGACCAGACGAGCAGACGGATGAGGCAGTAGAAAATCAGCAGCGACATCCAGCCATATCTTTCGAAAGGCATCCCGTCATACGCGCAAACTGCCATGATAATCGCCGTGTTCAGCAAGGCGACGAAAAGCAGCATCGGAACCTGTCGCCGCACGCTGTCGAACTGGGCGCGCATCAACGCATCGCGAATTCCAGAGGGCACAGGAGGGTCGATGCGCCTTTTCAGCGCTGCCCAGCCTGCCCGTAATTGCCCCCTATATCCCAAAATGCGCCCCTCGCGGCTCGATACCGCATAGCGGTCAAAGTATGGCACGGATGGTAAAGGCGACGTTAAAGCTGCCCCGAAACACGGCGTTGGCTAAACGGAAAAGACGTGCCAGTCTTAGGCATCGGGGGATAGGATATGAATCGATCGGAAATCAGTGCGCGGCCAATGGGCTTCTGGATGGCACTTGCGCTGGTCATGGGGAGCATGATCGGCTCGGGTGTTTTCCTGCTCCCCGCCAGCCTCGCGCCATTGGGGTGGAATTCGGTTTTCGGTTGGCTGATAACCGTTGCAGGCGCGCTTTGCGTGGCCGCCGTGTTCGGACGATTAAGCCGCGCAATACCCAAGGCTGGGGGGCCGTACGCCTATACAAGGGCAGCGTTCGGCGATGGGGCGGGCTTTGCAATCGCATGGGCTTACTGGATTTCGATGTGGGTCGGGAATGCCGCCATTGCCACCGGCGCCGTCAGCTATTTAAGTCAGCTGTTCCCGATCGTGGGCAGACACGGTGTTTCAACAGCTGTCACCATAGCCATTGTTTGGGCCTTCGCGCTGATCAACATCAGCGGAACGAAACTTGCCGGACAGGTGCAGATCGTCTGGACGATCGTCAAATTGCTACCGCTTGTCGCAGTGATCGGGCTGGCTGCCTATATATTGGCGAGCAAGGGTTCCGTCGTGATTGCTCCATTTGCATCGCAGAACTTGTCGCTCGGCGCCATTTCGACAGCGACCATTCTGACTTTATGGGCGATGCTGGGCCTCGAAACGGCAACGGTGCCCGCGGACAAGGTCGAAAATCCCGAGCGAAACATTTCCCGCGCAACCTTGCTTGGGACCGGCGGCGCGGGGCTGATCTATATCATTGTCTGTTCCGCAGTGGTCCTCATGTTGCCGACCGCGCTCACGGCGGCCTCGCCCGCGCCATTTGCGCTGTTCGTCGAAACCTATGGTGGTGCCGAGGCCGGGACAGCAATTGCCGCCTTTGGTGCCATCAGCGCCTTGGGCGCACTCAACGGTTGGGTGATGTGCCAGGGCGAGCTGCCTGCCGCAATGGCGCGGGATGGCCTGTTTCCGGCCTTTCTGGGCAAAGCTGCGCCTAACGGCACCCCGCGCAACGCACATCTGTTCACGACATGTCTGCTCACAATCGTCATATTGATGAACAGCAGCCGGTCGATGGCAGCGATGTTCGAGTTTCTGATTATCCTCACCACCGCGATTGTTCTGGTGATGTACCTTGGCTGTGCAATGGCAGCGGCCCGGTTGATGACGAAAGGCGACATTGTTGCAGGCCCGGGCTTTAGGACCATTGTCGCTCTAGCAGCATTATATGCGCTATGGACGATTTATGGTGCGGGCGGGGAAGCTCTGGTCTGGGGCATCACACTCCTGCTCGCTGGTCTTCCTGTTTTCTGGTTGATGAAAATAGCGAGAGCAAGGGGTTCCAAAGCCCCCGCTTGAGGCCTACATGCCCGGTCAAGACCATAATCGCGGGACCCTGACATGAGCTACACCACCGACCTCGGCATTTACATCAACGGCAGTTGGAGGCGTGGCGAAGGGCGCGACGTCCACGAGGTGGTGAACCCGGCCACCGGCGATGTGCTTGCAGAACTGCCGCTCGCAACTGCTGCCGATCTGGATGAGGCGCTGGACGCGGCAGAACGAGGCTTTTCCCATTGGCGCACTGTCGACGTGAACGCCCGTGCCGCAACCTTGCACAAGGTAGCGGACCTGATCCGCGAGCGTGCCGAGGCTGTTGCGGTTCTGCTAACCACCGAACAGGGCAAGCCGCTCGCCGAGGCGCGGACCGAAGTTGCATCCTGCGCCGCGACATTCGACTATTTCGCTGAGGAAGCGAAGCGCAGCTATGGCCGTGTACTCGTCCGCCCTACTGGGCAACGCTCGCTTGTTCTTAAGCAGCCCGTCGGCCCGGTCGCTGCGTTCAGTCCCTGGAATTTCCCCGTCAACCTGATGGTCAAGAAAATGGCGGCTGCACTTTCGGCGGGATGCTCGATCATTGCAAAGCCGCCGGAAGAAACCCCGGCCTCCACCAGCGCCATCATGCAATGCGTTATCGACGGCGGTGTTCCAGGCAATGTGGCGCAGCTGATCTATGGCGTACCCGACATGGTCAGCCGACACCTGATTGGATCGGCCATCATCCGAAAGATCAGTTTCACCGGTTCGGTGCCGGTGGGCAAACATCTGCTCAAACTCGCCGCCGATGGCGTCAAACGCACCACGATGGAGTTGGGTGGTCATGCACCGGTACTTATCTTTGATGACTGCAACCTCGACAACGCGATCAAGCTGGCCTCCACCACCAAATTCCGAAACGCCGGACAGGTCTGTATTTCGCCCACTCGCTTCTATGTACAGGAGGGCATATATGACCGCTTTGTCGCCGGATTTGCCCAAGCCACAAAAGCTATTCAGGTAGGCAACGGCCTGGACGCGACAACGGTCATGGGGCCGCTCGCCAATGATCGACGCCCGCCGGCGATCGAGAAGCTGGTCGCTGACGCAACTGCCAAAGGGGCCAGATTACTAACAGGCGGGGAGCGCGGCGATTGCGGGAATTTTTACCTGCCCACGGTTTTGGCAGATGTGCCGATGAGCGCGGATATCATGGAGGACGAACCCTTTGGTCCAGTTGCCCTGATGCGGCCGTTCAAGACCTTCGATGAGGCCATCGAGCAAGCCAACCGCTTGCCATTCGGTCTTGCTGCCTATGCCTTCACCGAAAATGCACGGCAGGCCAATCTGGTCGCTGACGCGCTCGAAACGGGCATGGTGGGTCTGAACAGTTTTGCCATATCCTATGTCGACGCGCCTTTTGGCGGCATCAAGGAATCGGGCTTTGGCAGCGAAGCAGGCGCAGAAGGACTCGATGCCTATTATGTCACCAAGGCGGTGCATCAATATTGAGCGAGATTTGCCTCACGAACCACGGCGATACCGGCTTCGCGCTGTTTCCTTAACTCGGCCTTCAGCTTCGCCGGGTCGCGCGCGAATACGAAGCCGAAGCTGACCCCGCCTTCCTTCCCAATGGTGGCATGGTGCAGCTTGTGCGCCTGCACCAGCCGCTTGGCATAGCCGCGTTTCGGTACATATTTGAAATAGCGTTGGTGAACGAGGCCGTCGTGCACAACGGTATAGATGATCCCGTAGAACAGGATACCAAGCCCGATCCAGGTCGCCGGTTCCCAAGCATTGTTGCCGACCACAAGCGGCGAACCCCACATGAACATCGAAATGCTCATGGCCGCGCCGACAATTCCGTAAAGGTCGTTCATCTCCAGCGCATTGTCATTTGGCTCATGGTGGTCGCGGTGCCACGCCCAGCCCCAGCCGTGCATGATATATTTATGGCTCCCCCAAGCGACAAACTCCATCGCGATGACGGTGGCGAGAATCAGAATGAGGATGACCCAAATGCTCATCTGGCGGTCATAGGCGCAATTTTGCTATCTTTGAAGTGCAAGTGGAGGCGGCTCACTTGATTTCGCTGCAATCGCTTCTATGGCAATTTCATTATGTCTACTCCGCAAACCCTGTACGAAAAAATCTGGAATGCCCATGTCGTCGAGCGGCGTGATGATGGCACATGCCTCATTTTCATTGACCGGCATCTGGTGCACGAAGTGACCAGTCCGCAGGCGTTTGAGGGTCTACGCGCCGCGGGGCGGGCGGTGCGGCGGCCCGATCTCACACTCGCGGTGCCCGACCACAACCTGCCGACCACCGCGCGGCTGGATAGTACAGGCAAGCGAATCCCGATTGCCGACCCGGAAAGCGCGCAACAATTGGCTGCGCTTGAAAAAAACGCGCCCGAATTCGGCATCCGCTATATCGACGCGACCGACGCCATGCAGGGCATTGTCCATGTAGTTGGTCCCGAACAGGGATTTTCGCTGCCTGGCACTACCATTGTCTGCGGCGACAGCCACACCGCTTGCCATGGCGGGCTTGGCGCGCTTGCGTTCGGGATCGGAACGTCCGAAGTCGAGCATGTGCTGGCTACGCAGACTTTGCAGCTCAAGCAATCGAAATCGATGGAGGTCCGCATTGAAGGTGAAGTTGGTCCCGGCGTATCGGCAAAGGATATTGTCCTTCACATAACCGGCGTGCTGGGTGCCGCGGGTGGAAGCGGTTATGTCATCGAATATACCGGGTCGGTTATCCGAAACCTGTCCATGGAAGGCCGTCTGACGGTCAGCAACATGGCGATCGAACATGGCGCGCGCGCAGGCCTGATTGCCCCCGACGATGTGACGTTTGAGTATCTGAAAGACCGTCCGATGGCTCCTCGGGGAGCAGACTGGGATGCAGCTATGGCCTATTGGCGCAGCCTCCGGACCGATCCGGGAGCTCTGTATGACAAGGTGGTCGTCATCGATGCCGCCGACATCGCGCCCAGCGTCACATGGGGAACCTCGCCGGAGGATGTTTTGCCCATTACCGGTGTCGTGCCTTCGCCAGACAGTTTTTCCGACGCTTCCAAACAGGCGGCCGCGCAAAAGTCGCTCGACTATATGGGCCTGACCCCCGGGACAGCCATGACGGATGTCGAGGTACAGAATATCTTTATCGGCAGTTGCACCAACAGCCGTATCGAAGACCTGCGCGCCGCTGCTGCCGTCCTCAAAGGCCGCAGGAAAGCGGCGAACGTAAAATGGGCGATTGTCGTCCCGGGGAGCGGCCTGGTGAAGCGTCAGGCCGAAGCAGAGGGTTTGGACCGCATCTTTATCGAGGCAGGCTTCGAGTGGCGCGAGCCTGGTTGCTCGGCCTGTCTCGGGATGAACCCGGACAAGGTACCTCCAGGCGAACGCTGCGCATCTACATCGAACCGCAATTTTGTCGGGCGGCAGGGTCCGGGCGCGCGAACCCATCTGCTCAGCCCCAGCATGGCGGCGGCAGCGGCGGTCACAGGACGGCTGACCGACGTGCGAGAACTGATCGACTGAGTCCCGTCGCGGAACATCTTGCTTTGGGTATATTGACTCGCATTCAGCCGTGCGGAATGTAAAATTCGGTTGGGAGGCGATGATGGCGAAGCAGCCAGCAACGGGAGTGCAAGACGTGGAGCCCATTGACCATCGCGGGGTCGTGGTCGGCTGGACGCATCATGACCTGGGCTATTCGATCGATCTCCGGATTCAGAGCACCGTGTCACAGGCGGCGCTCGACGAGAACAGGGTGGACAGCCACCATTTCCTGATGACGCATAATCAGGCCCTCTTGCTCGCCAAATTCCTGCTTGACGCCACAGGGCAATCACTGCCGGTGCGGCGCAAGGCGCCGCTGTGGCGCCGACTGTTGAACAAATAAGCCATAAGCGCTTTACTTGTCCGGATGGCCAAAGCTAAGGCTGTCGAGATACAGGACAGGATATATGACCGAGAAACCCCAAAAGGACAAAAAGGATGCCAAATGGTCGACCGGAGCCAAGGTCGGTGCAGCGGTCGGATCGGCGGCACTGATGGCGGCACTGATGTACGCGGGAAGGCGCAGCCTTACCCAGAAAAAGGGGAAACTTGAGCCTTTGTCGCCCGAACCTGAAGTCGAGCCGATGGACGACAAGCAGCCCAAGATGGATACGGACTGACTGCATGGAGCCGATTAGCAAGGTCGAAGGTCGCGCCTATCCGCTGGGTCTGAAAAATGTCGATACGGACATCATTATTCCTGCCGAATGGTTGAAGACGATAAGCCGTTCCGGTCTGGGCAAAGGGGCTTTTGAAAGCCTGCGTGCGGTGTCCGGCAATGTATTCGACGATCCCGAATATGCAGGGGCCCCCATCCTGATTGCCGGTGACAATTTCGGTTGCGGGTCGAGTCGCGAGCACGCCGCCTGGGCGATGGCCGATCTCGGAATTCGCGCCGTCATTGCACCCAGCTTTTCCGACATATTCTCTGGAAACGCCTTCAAGAACGGGCTGTTGACGGTAGTCCTTCCGCAAGAAGCTATCGACCGGTTGATGCAAGTAGCCCAGACCGACCCTATTAACGTCGATCTGGAAACTCAGACCGTGACCACGCCGTTTCAGGATCGCTTCGCATTCGAGATCGACCCATTTCGCAAACATTGTCTTCTGAACGGCGTCGATGAAATCGGGCTGACATTGCAGAGCGGCGAGGCGATTTCAACTTATGAAAATAAGATAGCAGCGGAAAGACCTTGGCTGGTGCCTAGCCCAACTTAGCAAGCTCGTCGCTCCTGCATAGGCTGGAGCCCATCTCGCCTGTCGTGCGAGACTGACCGACGGATAGGCACCAGCCGTCGCTGGTGCGACGGAGTGGAGAATGAGTGTTATGAGAGCATTGTTATCCGTTCAAACCGGTGGCCCAGAGACCCTCGTCATAGGCGAACTGCCCGAACCGGTTGCCGGCCCCGGTCAGGTCGTGGTTGCGGTCAAGGCCTGCTCTATCAACTTTCCCGATACGCTCATGATCGTCGATCTCTATCAGTTCAAGCCGCAGCGTCCCTTTGCACCGGGCGGTGAGATTGCAGGAGTGGTTGAGGCCGTGGGCGAAGGTGTGAGTGGCTTTGCCGTCGGTGACCGGGTCATAGGTCTATGCGGCAATGGCGGCCTTACCGAAAAAGTGGCGGTTGCAGCGTTCAACTGCTTCAAAATGCCCGATGCCATGTCATTCGATGATGGCGCGTCGCTTTTGATGACCTATGGCACCTCGATCCACGCGCTGAAGGATCGTGGGCATATGAAACAGGGTGACAGCGTCCTCGTGCTGGGCGGTGCGGGCGGCATCGGAATTTCGGCGATTGAGCTTGGCAAAGCTTTTGGCGGGCGCGTCGTCGCAGGCGTTTCGAGCGAAGCCAAGGCAGAGATTGCGCGTGAGGCAGGCGCTGATGATATCGTCGTCTACCCGCACCAGCCTTTCGACAAGGACCAATCGAAGGCCGTCGCCGAAATCTTCAAGGCTGCGGCCGGCAAAGAGGGCTTCAACATCATCTACGATACGGTCGGCGGCGATTATAGCGAGCCTGCAGTGCGGTCGATTGCGTGGGAGGGTAAATTTCTCGTTGTGGGATTCCCGGCAGGTATAGCCAAACTGCCGCTCAACCTGACCCTGCTCAAAAGCTGCGACATTTGCGGTGTTTTCTGGGGCGCGTTCGCAGCGCGTGATCCCAAGAAGAACCACGCCAATATTGCCGAGCTCTTCGACCTGTATGCCGTCGGCAAGATTCGGCCCCGCATTTCGGAGACATTCGAGCTTGCCGATGCAGGCCAAGCCATTGCGCGTTTGGGCGACCGGTCAGCGGTCGGCAAGCTGGTGGTGCACATTTAGTGCCCTTGTGAATCCACTCCGCAGCACTTAACTATCCAGCGAACCATTGGGGACGAGCATGACTACCTTTGACGACCGCGAAAACGCCTTTGAAAACAAGTTTGCACATGATGCGAACCTGCATTTCAAGATTACTGCACGCCGCAACAAGCTGGTGGGGCAGTGGGCCGCGGAAAAGATGGGTCTGACTCCGGAAGAAACCACTGCATACGCCACCTCCGTAGTTCAGGCCGATTTCGAGGAAGCCGGTGACGAAGATGTCGTCCGCAAGGTGCTGGGCGACCTGACCTCTGCGGGCATCGACATCGACGATTCGGCTATCCGCGCCGCGCTCGAAGAGAAGATGGTCGAGGCGCGCCGCCAGTTTATCGAGCAAGCCTGATGGCAATGGCGGCGGCTGAAATCGAGGGCATGATAAAAGCCGCATTGCCGGATGCCATGGTGGAGATTACCGACCTCGCAGGCGATGGCGAACATTATGCCGCACGCGTGGTAAGCGAGAGTTTTCGTGGGCAACCACGCATCAAGCAGCACAAGGCGGTATATGATGCGCTGGGTGGACGCATGGGCGGTGTGTTGCACGCGCTCCAGCTGACGACCGCAACACCGTGATTTTGGAGTACAGATTATGAGCGTGAACGAACGGATCGACGAACTGGTCAAGAACAATGATGTGGTATTGTTCATGAAGGGCACACCCCTCTTCCCGCAATGCGGTTTTTCGAGCAAGGCGGTTGCGATCCTTGACCATCTGGGCATTGCCTATGAGAGCGTGGATGTGTTGCAGGACATGGAAATCCGTGCCGGTATCAAGGACTATAGCGACTGGCCCACCATTCCGCAGCTATATGTAAAAGGCGAATTTCTCGGCGGTTCCGACATCATGATGGAGATGTATGAGGCCGGTGAATTGCAGGAATTGGTCGATAGTCACGGGCTGGCTAAAGCCGGTTAGGCAACCGTAGGGCCAACTTCGCTTCGGCGGATATTCGGCAGCAGCAGATGTAACCAGCCCAGCGCCAACAGATATGACAGGGCGGCAAACACGAATAGTGGCGTAAAGCCTAATCCAGCCGCCAGAACGGCGCCCGTCACAAGCTGTATCGACGCACCGCCGATATTGCCCATGAATGCACCGAATGCGGTCACCCGCCCGACCTTCGAGCGAGGCACAACATCCGTGATCGTCGAGAAGATGGATAGCGAAAACCCCTGATGTCCCGCCATGACCACACCCATCATGATCGCAACCGGCCAGAATGAATCGAGCGTCAGCACAAAAGGCAAAGGCACCACGATCAGTGCCGAACCTAACATCACTGTCTTACGTACCCGATTGACGCTCCACCCAGCCTCGAGCAGGCGGGTCGACAGCCAGCCAGCAAAAAGCGCACCTGCGCCCGACCCCAGAAAGGCTATAGCAAGCGGGACGGCAAGTTCGCTCGTAGTCAGGCCATATTCCTTTCGGTAAAAATCCGGCAGCCAAAAATTGATCAGCCACCAAGTCGCGTCGGACAATGCCTTGGCGATCACGATCGCCCAAGTCCGCCGTTCCCTCAAAATGGGACCATATGGCGCACCATCGTCTGAAAAATCGCGAGCAGCATCCTCGGCCTTGTCATCGAAGCGCACGCCGCGCGCAAACCACAACCATAAAGCGAGCGTTACGAAGCCACCAAGTCCACCAAAAATCAACGCCCCGCGCCAACCCCAGACTGCGGCAATGATCGGAATAAAAAAGGGCATGGAAATGGTGCCAATGCCCGCAATTGCGGTTCCGACCCCGAATGCAAAGGACCGCTTGTCCGGCGGGAACAGTGTGGCGACCGTTTTGATGGTCAGCGGCGTCTGTACCGCCTCGGTCGCGCCAAGACCAATCCGCGCTGCCACGACATGCCATCCGGCAATAGCCCAGCCATGCGCCATCGCCGCCAGGCTCCAGGTCGTCACGCCTGCAATCATCGAACGTAGGACGCCCAGACGGTCGACGAGCCATCCGGTAAACAGGAATGACAGTGCCGCTGCCACCTGGGTCACGAAGGCGAGGTTGGCAAAATCGGTATCGCTCCAACCCAGATCGGCCGACATATCCGGCTTCAGTATCGCGATAACCGGCCTGTCCATCGCGTTGAAAATCCCCGCAACGCAAAGCAGGCCGAACAGGGTCCACCGCAACGCAGGCGTTATAGGCTTCATATCCGTCTGCCAATGCGCATCAGTGCTTCCCCTTGGGCCCGCTTTATGCTGGAACTCCTCGCAGACAAGCCTATAGAAGGCCATATGACACCGCAAGACATAAACGCTAACTACATTGCGGACCTGTATGGCGAAACCTATCTCGCCGAAGTCGACCCCGCCCCGCGCAGGCGGTTGGCTGTCAGTGCGCTGTTTCCCGGTTTCATCGTCGTGGCAATCGCGTCGGCGGCGGCGACCTGGTTTTCGGAACATTATGGCATGCCCGTGATCCTGGCGGGACTGTTGCTCGGCCTGGCCCTGAATTTCATTTCTGCCGAACGGAAGGTGCATCCGGGCCTCGACTTTTGTGGCACCTCCTGCTTGCGCTGGGGAATAGTGTTACTCGGCACACAGGTTACGGCGATGCAGATCGGCAGTCTGGGTGCGGTAGCATTTATCGGCCTTGTCGGGATCATGGTCATGGTTGTCGGTACGGGCTTGTTGGGTGCCAAGCTGGGCGACCAGAGCAATTATGCCGGCTGGCTGGCCGGCGGCGCAACCGCCATTTGCGGGGCGTCGGCCGCGCTTGCCATTTATGCTCTCATCGGACGTGAGCGGCTTAACCAGTCGCAATTTACGTTGACACTCGTGGGTGTGGCCTTGGCCAGTGCGATTGCGATGTCATTCTACCCACTGATTGCAGCCTATCTCGATTTTACCGACAGACAGGCGGGTTTCCTTATGGGCGCGGCGGTGCATGACGTTGCACAGGCCTTGGGCGGCGGCTACAGCTTTTCGCAAGGTGCCGGCGAAACGGCTACCATAGTCAAACTTTCCCGCGTTGCCTTGCTGGCACCGGCGGTGGCCCTTATCGGACTTGCAATCGGGAGTGCAGGAAACCAGCCCAAAAGCCTCCTGGCAAAGCTCAGGCTGCCTTGGTTCATTCTCGCCTTTTTTGGAACGGTTGCACTGAATTCGCTGACTGAGCCACCGCAATGGGTGGCGGAATACGGCCTGATTGCGTCAAAGGCCATGCTGCTCTTTGCCGTGACGGCAACGGCCATGCGTTCAAGGCTCGATCTGCTTCTGGGGCAAGGCTGGAAGGCGCTGCTGCCCGTCATACTCGCGACGCTCACCGCGTTCCTAGCCTCTGCGGCATTTGCCTGGGCGATGCTATGACCGATAACATCTACGATCTGGCAGTTATCGGTGGCGGAGTGAACGGTGCCGGGATTGCACGAGACGCGGCCGGACGAGGAGCAAAAGTGATTTTGCTCGAACGCGGCGATCTGGCACGCGGAACATCCTCGGCGTCTACCAAGCTTATCCATGGCGGGCTGCGTTATCTCGAACATTACGAATTTTCGTTGGTCCGCGAATCGCTCATCGAACGCGAACGGCTTTGGGCCATCGCGCCGCATATCATCTGGCCACTGCGCTTCGTGCTGCCGTACCAAAAGTACATCCGCCCTGCATGGCTGGTCCGGCTGGGCCTGTTCCTGTACGACCAGAGCGGCGGGCGTCGCAAATTGCCGCCGACACGCACACTCGACCTACGCCACGAGCCGGTGGGACAGCCACTCAAACCCGAGTTCGCCAAAGCATTCGAATATTCCGATTGCTGGGTCGACGATTCGCGCCTCGTGGTGCTGAACGCTATGGACGCAGCTGAGCGTGGTGCCCAGATCCGAACCCGGTCGGAAGTCACACATCTCGAACGGCGTGACGGCCTGTGGCATATCCAGATTTCAAGCCAGTCCCCGGTGCTGGCCCGGGCAGTCGCAAATGCCGCAGGCCCAGCCGTTCTCAACCTTCTCGCGCGCACTGCCGGACATCATCGCAATCCCGACGAGAAAATCAGGCTGGTCCGTGGTTCGCACATTGTTGTGGCCAAGATGTTCGAAACGCCACAGGCCTATTTCTGCCAAAACCCCGACGGCCGTATTTTCTTCGCCATCCCCTATGAGGACGATTTTACACTGATCGGTACAACCGACGCTGATCATAACGGCCCGCTCGACAATATCACCGCCACTCCCGAAGAGATCGCGTATATCTGCGAGTCCGCCAACATCTATTTCAAAAAGCAGCTGGCGCCAGCCGACGTTATCTACAGCTATGCCGGCGTCCGCCCACTTGTCGATGACGGATCTGGCAAGCCCGAAACCGCCTCGCGCGGCTATCATTTCGACGTCGATGCCGACGAACATGACTCCGCTCCGATATTGTCGGTGTTCGGCGGCAAGATTACCACCTACCGCCATCTGGCCGAAAATGCGATCGGGCAGCTCGCGCCTTATCTCCCGATGCTCTCCGGACCGGGGTGGACGCTCGAAGAACCTCTGCCCGGCGGAAACTTTCCGACCGAGGGCGTAGCCGCGCTGCGTGCCGATATTCTGGAAAGATACCCTTTTCTGCCACAGCCGATTATCCACCGTCTCGCCAGAAGCTACGGGACAAGGGCCGCCACATTGCTGGGCGAAGCAAAGCATATCACCGACCTCGGCGCGCATTTCGGTCATGGGCTTTATCAGGCAGAGGTCGACTATCTGATTGCGCACGAATGGGCAAAGTCAGCCGATGACATATTGTGGCGGCGCGGAAAGTTGGGTCTGCGATTTTCTGCGCGCGAGCGGGATTTGCTGGAAAGCTATGTAACGGCGTGTGTTGCAAACTAATCGGTTCAACAGATTGGATTATCCTGTAAAATGACCCTGCATAATGCCTATGCGGGGAAACGATGGGGGATAAAGGCAATCTGAATGCGGGCGATTCGGTCAGCGCTCGCCGATTTGCGGCTTTCATAAGCTATAGTCATGCAGATGCGGAGGTTGCGGCACAATTGCAGCGGCGCCTTGAGCGATATCGCCTGCCCAAGCGAATTTCCCAGATGCGTCAGACGCCAACCTCTGCTCTTGGCGCAATTTTTCGCGATCGCGAAGATCTCGCCGCAGCGGCCAGTCTAAGCGCCGCCATCCGCGACGCGATTGCACGGGCCGAAGCGTTGATCGTAATCTGTTCGCCGGACGCGGCGAAGTCAGACTGGGTCAGCGCTGAAATCGAACTGTTCCGTGAGCTTCACCCTGAAAAGCCCATTCTGGCCGCATTGGTCGCGGGCGAACCGGCAAGTTCCTTTCCCTCTGCCCTGACTAAAGGGGGAATCGAACCGCTTGCCGCAGACCTCCGGCCCAACGCCGATGGGCCCCAACTTGGCTTCCTGAAAATTGTCGCTGGAATTGCGGGTATCCAACTCGATGCCCTGATCCAACGTGATGCGCAACGCCGTATCCGCCGCGTGACAAGCATCACGGTCGGTGCCTTGGCCGCAATGCTAATCATGGGCATCATGACCGCATACGCCCTCAAAGCCCGTAACGATGCCGCCCGGCAGAGGGCCGAGGCCGAAGGACTTGTCGAGTATATGCTCACCGATTTGCGGCAAAAACTGAAGGGCGTTGGTCGGCTCGATGTGATGGATGCGGTCAACCAACGGGCAATGGACTATTACGGGCGACAAGGTGACTTGCGCGAACTGCCGGAAGACGGTCTGGAGCGCCGCGCAAGGCTTCTACACGCCATGGGTGAGGATGACGAGAAGCGGGGAAATCTACACTCCGCGATACAAAAATTCGGCGAAGCCCATCGAACTACTCAGGCATTGTTGAAACGCCAACCTGACAATCCTGAACGCATTTTTGCCCATGCGCAAAGCGAATATTGGGTGGGATATGCGGCGCTTCAGAACGATGATTTCGAGCGAGCGGGAAAAGCCTATCGCAAATATGCCCAATTTGGCAACCGGCTTGCCCAAATGGGTCCGCAAAAAGCCCTGTGGCAAATGGAGGCGGGTTACGGTCAGCAGAATTTGGGAACCCTGCTGATTCAGCAGGGCATCGCGAACGACGTCAGCACGCAGGCTTTCAAGACCGCGGCACATTATTTCACCAAAGCAATCGCGCTCCAGCCGTCCAAGATACAGTTTCATCTCGATCTGGCGGAAGCCGAAGCTTGGTTGGCTGACTCTTATGCCCTGCAACAGCAATATGGGCTAGCACTGGCAGCAAGAACCCGTCAAAAGCAGATATTGGAGCAACTGGCACGCGTCGATCCGGAAAATGCCGATTATCAACAGCGCCTGCTCCTGAACGCGGTGGCCACGGCCCAGTTAGAAATGGATTCAGGTAAACCGAGCGAGGCTGCGACAACCCTTCGGCAAGCACATATACAGTCACGGCGTGCGGTCACCCGGGATCCGACTAATGCCGAGTTGGTCGTACGAGCGCGGGGAGTCGGACTGTTATTTGCGCGTGCATTGCTGCTTTCACGCTCTCAATCCACACGCGCCATTGCGGACTTGATGGCCCCATGTAACGACAACAAGCTGGTGGAAGACGAACGCTTGATGTGTGCGACCAACAGGGTTCGCGCATATCACGCTCGCGGCAATGTAGGCGAGGCCCAAAGAGCCCTGACACAGACCAAGGCGATATTCAGCGAAATCAAACAGGACGGGCGCCGTCTCCGCTGGGGCATGGACTTTGATCGTGAAATCGCGAGCTTGGAAAAACTGCTGGAGGAGCAATGAAATGAGAGAAGCCACAGACCTGAAGATATTGGACATCATTGTCGTGCCGGCGGAGCGTCTTGATCTTGGCAAAGCTGAAATCGGGAAGACAATCTTGCTGGACATCACCAACGCCGAAATTTCGCGCATGGAGGTGAAGGCGAAACTGCTGTCGCATTTGCCGCTGGGCGCGAAGGCTGCGCTTTCGCCGGACGAGATCCACAACATGTACTTCGACGCGGCCAACTGGCCAGCTAACGGGGGCATTACCTCGCCCCATAATCAGCCTGCAAAGCGTACACCTCTCGACATCGATTTCATGGCCGACAACACGGACTCGGACAAGAAGTTCGTCAGTCATGTCGTTCTGCGCCTCAACGACCGCAATACAGATGTCGCTTTCAGCACCGATGTCCACAGGGCAACCGGAATGCCATTGGTGGTTACGCAATCGGCAAACGATCCAAACAAAGTAGGGCGTGTCGCGCAGGCGGCGCAGTTTATCTTCGGCGGGTTTCACTACGCGCACTTTTTCATCACGCGCGGTGTTGACCCCAGTTTGATAAATTACGCCGTTGCGCTGGACTACAGGCAACCGAGTGGCAATGTCGTGCCTGTGGTCATAGACCCAGGTTCGCAGAACCAGCGCCCTTAGATGTCGAACCGGCGAGCAAGTCCGCGCCTGGGTCATAAGTGGACACCGCCTGGACGAAACGGAATGGAAGATGCCCGAACCACCGCCGCTTAGCAGAATAGTCAACCTCGCTCGTACGGGCGCTATCACACAGGCCTGGGCGATGTTCACCGACACGGGGTTGGCAGATGTCATCGATGACCCGAAGATCCTGACCTTAAAGGGGCGGTTGTTGAAAGATCAGGCCCGGCAAGCGTCGGGGCCGATGCGCGCGCGCCTTTTCCTCGAAGCAGCGCAGGCCTATGCCGATGCGGCCAGAATCCGCCCCGACAGCTATCCGTTGATAAATGCCGCCGCGATGTCGCTGTTCGCCGGGCAGCAGGACCATATGCGATTTCTGGCGCGGGAGGTGCTGGGTCTCCTCGATGGTGGTGGGGGCGTTGGGGAGACGCCTTATTGGCATGAGGCGACCCGCGCCGAAGCGCTGCTGCTGCTGGGCGACATGGAGGGGGCGCAAGCTGCCCTCGCCGCAGCCGTCGCAAATGCGCCAGACGCCTGGGAAGATCGCGCCACGACGATCCGGCAGTTTCGCGAGATTGCCGAGGCTCTGGGATTGTCAGTCGACTGGCTGGCAAGCCTTGCTCCTCCGCCAACCCTGGTCTTTAGCGGCATCATGGGTATCGGATCCGCAGACGGCTCTGCGCAACAGGGCATCGAGGCCGCTGTACAGCAATCCGGCGTTGGCTCTGCTTATGGTGCGCTGGCAGCGGGCGCGGACATACTGGTTGCAGAAGCGGTGCTGCGTGCTGGAGCCGCGTTGAACATAGTGCTCCCGGCTGCGCCTGAGGCCTTCAGACGACAGTCGGTGGAGCCATTTGGCGCAGACTGGAGCAGTCGCTTCGATGCAATGATGGATCAAGCCGAATCGGTAACCGTTGTCGCCGGTTGCAATTCCGTTACCGATGGCTCGATAAAGCTGGCGGCTCTTGTCGCACAAGGCATGGCTATGGACAAAGCCCAGCGCATGCAAAGCCGGTGCACATCGATCTCGATCACCGACGAGCGGCGCGATGGCGCAGCCGCCGATAACATAATCGTCAACGTCGATCGCAGCGTGCAGGATGGTGTGTCGACGGAAGTTCCACCTTCGAAAATGGCCATGCTGATAGCCGGGGTCGACCGTCAGCTATTCGCCCGATACGACCTTGCCGAAATGGCGATATTGCATGGCATGCATGTGGCGGCGTCGTTCGATATCGAACATGCCGCAACGGTGCTCGCGAGGCTGATCGAAAGCCGGTCCACCGGGCCTTTGGCGGCAAATGCGATCGTGGCCGAAAATGCCCATGACATATCCGATGTCGAGATTGCGCGGACTGTAAGGATTGCCCAGTCAACCACGCAAGGCACTATCGGTGCCATCATGGAGGCCGCCATGGTGCTGAAGGCTTTTTATCCGGAAGCAGGCATCGAACCACTGGGTGAACTGCCTGATCAGGGGCGCGCCAGCCAGATATACGCCTTGCGCAACATGTTACGTGCCTCCCGCACTATTGCAGGCGGCAACCGCTTCGTCTAACGTCGCAAAATCAGGGTTTTGGGTGGTATTGGCTGCTCATGCCCAGGGAACGGGTCAATGCAAGAAAGCCAAATGGCCGATTGCGACAATGTCGAACTTTCGCCCATGGACGCGCAAGTCGACTCTGTCGCACCGGACAAGATCGAGGTTGTGCAATTCGCACCGCCTGTGGAGCTTGCGCCTTATGTCACGCAGGTCTATTTTTTCCGCTGCGACGAACGCTATATTCACGACAGGCAACCTGCGGCATTGGGACATCTGATTTTCCTGCTGTCAGGAAGCGGAGAGCTGAAATTCCAGGACGGCCATGTCGACCCTGTGTCAGGTGCAACCATATTCGGGCCGGGTCTGGCCGCAGTCGAGTTCAGGTTCGACGGGCCGCTATACGATCTTGGCTTTGCGTTGTCCCCGCTCGGCTTTGTGGCGCTGACCGGGAAACCCGCCAACCAGTTCGCCGATAAGGCGGTTGCTGCCTCAACCTTGTTTGGACCCGACATCGATATAATGATGGAGACGTTTCGCGACGGTTATCGCCGGGGCGATATGCGTATCGCAGATATGGTGGGGCAGGTCAGCGGCTTTCTTCTGAAGCGTGTGGGCAAGGTGCCGCCTGCCCATATGAAGATGATCAAAACCGTCATTGACTGGCTATCCAGCGATCTCGATCCCGATGTCGACCGGCTTTACCCGCAACTCGACATGTCGCGCAGCACGGCAGCGCGGCTGATCACGCGTTATTTTGGCTGCGCGCCGAAGCCGCTGATGCGCAAATATCGGGCATTGCGGGCCGCCAGCCTGCTTGTCGATCCAGCCTGCACACCCGAATTGCGCGCGAAAATCGAATCGCTCTTTTATGACCAACCGCACATGATCCGTGAAGTTCGGCAATTTGCCGGACGGACACCGGGTGCCTTGGACGGCGATGATGCGAAGATCCTGCGTATCTGGCTGAGCCGCGATAATTACCGCGACATCGAAACCTTTCCGGGTTGATTTTTGGGTCGGGAAGGCCCATCTGGGACAAATCGGAACAAATTTATCCGATTAGGATTCTCGATGCGCTTGTCCAATATGGCAGATTACGCAGTGGTGGTAATGAGTGCGGCGTCGCGCCATTGCGGTGGAACGCGCACATCTGCCACCGCGCTGGCGGGCGAAACGGGCATTGCCTTGCCCACGGTGCAAAAGCTGGTGAGCATATTGTCGAAGGCAAGGTTGCTGCGTTCGGTTCGCGGCGCAGGCGGCGGGATACAGCTCGCACGGCCCGCCGCAGCCATCTCGCTGGCGGACATAATCGAGGCGGTGGAGGGGCCGATTGCTCTCACGGAATGCGTACATGAACAGACCTGCCACTGCACCATCGAGCCGAATTGCACAGTCAAGCCGCACATGAATGTTGCGAATATGGCAGTGCGCGGTGCGCTTGCCGATATCAGCCTGACGAGTCTCGCCCGATGACCGACGACATCGAAGTCAAGGATCGCGCAGCGCGCGAGGCGGCCGCAAAGGTTGCCGATTATGAGCATGGCTGGTCGTCGGATATCGAGCAGGAATTTGCGCCCAAGGGGCTGGGCGAAGACACAGTCCGCTTTATCTCTGCCAAGAAGAACGAGCCCGAATGGATGCTCGAATGGCGGTTGAAAGCCTATCGCCATTGGCTGACGATGGAGGCGCCGGAATGGGCCAAGCTCAACATACCGCCGATCGACTATCAGGACGCCTATTACTATGCCGAGCCCAAGGCGAAACCGAAGCTTGGCTCCCTGGACGAAGTCGATCCCGAGATATTGAAGGTTTACGAGAAACTCGGCATCCCGATCGAGGAGCAGAAGGTGCTCGCGGGGGTCGAAGGCGCGCGCAAGGTCGCCGTTGATGCAGTGTTCGACAGCGTTTCGGTCGCCACCACCTTCCGCGCGGAGCTTGAAAAGGCGGGGGTGATCTTCCGCTCGATTTCGGAAGCGATCCGCGAATATCCCGAACTGGTGAAGAAATGGCTCGGCAAGGTTGTGCCGATGCACGACAATTATTTCGCGACGCTCAATTGCGCGGTCTTTTCGGATGGCACCTTTGTCTACATCCCCGAAGGCGTGCGCTGCCCGATGGAGCTTTCCACTTACTTCCGCATCAATGCGGAAAATACGGGGCAATTCGAACGCACGTTGATCGTCGCCGACAAGGGCAGCTATGTGTCCTATCTCGAAGGCTGCACCGCGCCGATGCGCGATGAAAACCAGCTCCACGCTGCGGTGGTCGAACTGGTCGCGCTCGACGATGCCGAGATCAAATATTCGACCGTACAGAACTGGTATCCCGGCGATGCCGAGGGCAAGGGCGGTATCTACAATTTCGTGACCAAACGCGCACTCTGTCAGGGGCGCAACAGCAAGGTGAGCTGGACGCAGGTCGAAACCGGCAGTGCAGTGACCTGGAAGTATCCGTCGTGCGTGCTCAATGGCGAAAACAGCGTCGGCGAATTTTATTCGGTCGCGGTGACCAACAATTACCAGCAGGCCGATACCGGCACCAAGATGATCCACAACGGCAAGGGCAGCCGCTCGACGATCATCTCGAAGGGAATCAGCGCTGGGAAGAGCAATAATACCTATCGCGGGCTGGTCCGCGTTGCGCCCAATGCAGAGGGCGTGCGCAACTTCACCCAGTGCGATTCCTTGTTGTTAGGTTCCGACTGCGGCGCGCACACCGTGCCCTATATCGAGGTCCGCAACCCCTCGGCGCAGATCGAGCACGAAGCCACTACCAGCAAGATTAGCGACGACCAGCTTTTCTACGCGATGCAGCGCGGGCTGGGGCAGGAAGAGGCCGTCGCCCTGATCGTCAACGGCTTTGCCAAGGAAGTGCTGCAGCAACTACCGATGGAATTTGCCGTGGAGGCGCAGAAGTTGCTGGGGATCAGCCTTGAGGGGAGTGTGGGGTGACCTGGAAGCTCCGCGATCAGGCAAAACAACTGAACTCCCCTCCCCTACAGGGGAGGGGTCGGGGGTGGGGTCTTTCCGCCGAGCGCATCGAGCAGTTGGGTGGTCATGCCAAGGATAACCGACGCGAGCCGACCGAGCCGGAGAAGCGCCTTTGGCACACCCTGTCACGTTCGCAATTGGGCGGATACAAATTTCGCCGCCAAGCGGTAATTGGCCAGTTCATCGTTGATTTTCTGTGCCCGCAAAAGGGGCTGATCGTAGAAGTCGATGGCCACACCCACACCGATCCAGCGCAAGACGCTTGGCGGGACCGCAAACTGACTGACATGGGGTTTCGCGTTTTTCGAGTGTCCAACACAGACGTCATGCAGAA
>JACVCM010000084.1 GCA_016742125.1 Sphingomonadaceae bacterium
GTCTATGTCCGCTCTTCACTGGTACAGCTCAATACCCCCGATGATATGCGCGGGCTGGTCAGCTCGGTTTCTGGCCTTGCCATCTCCGCCTCGAACGAACTGGGTGAATTACAGTCCGGTGTAGCCGCAGCGTTGCTTGGCCCTGTCGGCGCTGTCGTAGCTGGGGGCGCGGGGGCTATTGCCGTGACCGGCATCTGGGCATGGCTGTTTCCGGAGCTCAAAAATGCCCGCACCTTCGAGCCGCAATATCGCACGAACATGGACAAGAAAAACTTGTCATCGGCATAACGGTTATCGGGCGCACTCCGTCGCAACCATATTGTCAATCAAAATAGTAGAGTTAGTATGCAGACACCCGTCGCAAACGGCCCAAAGCAACTTCCCCCAATTTGCAGAAGGAACCGACGATGCCTGTATCCGAACAAGCCCCAACCATCCTCATCATTCCGGGCCTGAACAATAGCGGCCCAGACCATTGGCAAACCAGATGGCAGCAACGCCTCCCCAACACCGTCCGTGCCGAGCTGGGCGGATGGGACAGCCCGCGCAAATCCGCGTGGGTCACCAATCTCGGGATTGCGATCCGCCAGATCGCTGGACCCAAAATACTGGTCGCACACAGTCTCGGTTGCCATGCCGTGGCGTGGTGGGCGAAGCAGGAACCGGAGGCTGCCGATCTCGATATAAAAGGTGCAATGCTTGTCGCGCCGCCGGATGTCGACTCGGTTGCAAAAGGTTCTCCGCTCGCCAGTTTCGGCCCGGCGCCGAGAACATTGCTGCCCTTTCCTGCGTTGCTCGTTGCCAGCCAGAACGATCCATATTGCGCTATCCAGCATTCGCAGAAGCTCAGTCGCCGTTGGCGCGCCAGATTTGTCAACGCCGGTCTGTTCGGTCACATCAATGCGGATTCGGACATTGGCGATTGGCCGTATGGATTATCGCTGCTTGACACCTTGATGTTTACGGGCAATCCGTTCGTGAACCCGGCGCTGATCGCGCGCGTGGAAACGTTGCGCTTGAACCGCCGACGATCCGCCACCTTCGGCTAAAGAGGAGCAGGAACATGAAAGCCCAGTCGATTCTAGAAACCATCGGCAATAGTCCGCACATCCGGCTGGGCCGCATGTTCCCCCATGCAGAAATATGGATCAAGTCCGAACGGTCTAACCCTGGCGGTTCGATCAAGGATCGCATCGGTCTGGCGATGATCGAGGCGGCGGAAAAGGACGGCAGTCTGAAACCAGGCGGCACGATCATCGAACCAACCTCGGGCAATACCGGCGTCGGTCTTGCGATGGTAGCGGCGGTAAAGGGCTACAAGCTCATCCTCGTGATGCCTGAATCGATGTCACTCGAACGCCGTCGATTGATGCTCGCCTACGGGGCGACATTCGATCTGACTCCGCGTGAAAAGGGGATGAAGGGTGCCATTGAGCGTGCGCTGGAACTGGTTTCGCAAACGCCCAATTCGTGGATGCCGCAACAATTCGAGAACCCTGCCAATATCGATGTGCACATCCGCACAACGGCGCAGGAGATACTGGCGGATTTTGCAGATGCTCCGATTGACGCGCTGATCACTGGCGTTGGCACTGGCGGGCATATTACCGGTTGTGCAGAGGTCCTCAAAAAGGCGTGGCCGAACTTGAAAGTCTTTGCGGTCGAGCCGACATTGTCGCCTGTCATCAGCGGTGGCCAACCAGGCCCGCATGCGATCCAGGGCATCGGCGCCGGCTTCATTCCCGAAAATCTGCACACGGCACTGCTTGACGGCGTCGTCCAGGTGGACCCCGATGCCGCCAAGGAACATGCCCGCCGCGCCGCGCGTGAGGAGGGGATGCTGGTCGGCATATCGTCTGGGGCGACGCTTGCGGCAATCGCGCAGAAGCTGCCCGAACTGCCCCACGGCTCCCGTATTCTGGGCTTCAATTACGACACCGGCGAACGCTATTTATCCGTGCCAGACTTCCTGCCCGTTGAATGAGGAAGGATGTGCCGGGATCCGCCCATCCCGGCACAGGCTGAATGCCTCCGTGAAACCAGCCGCCGGTTGCGACGCGTCAGCGCTCCGGTTTGGCTTCCTTCTTTTTTACGGACTTGTCGTCGGGTTTACCGTCGCCGTCATCATCCATCTTGTCCGGTTTGCCGTCGCCATTGGTATCCCAGGCATCGGGTGATCCATTGCCGTCGCGGTCCCACGCGTCGGGCTTGCCGTCTTCGTTGGAGTCGATCGTAGGGGGCGGCACCGACCCTTCGGGCGCCGGTGCCGGTGCGGTTTGCGCGTAAGCGCCGCCGCCGATTGAAAGTGCTGTAAGCGCAGTTACAAGCGAGAGTGCGACCCTCTTGTTCGATTTTGACATTGGTTGCTCCTGTAAGCCAACCCCCTGTCAAAAAAGACATTGTCCGCGTTTCGGATCGGAAGCCATCGCCTTGCGGTGGCGTGAAAGCTGCAACGGCTAAAAGGAAGCGTGTTTTCGCGTGGTCGCCCGAACGGCTCGTTACGCCGCGCGGCTCGCATTCTGGATCCCGCCCAGAAACTCTCGAACCGACCGGTCGAGCAATCCAACCGTATTGGACACGGACCGACTCGCAGACAACATCTCGGACGATTTCTGGATGGCAGCCGAAGCCGATTTGTCTGCCCCGTCGATACTCGATACCATGACCGTCAACTCGTCTGCCGCCATTTCGATCCGGGCGCTTACGCCGGAAATGGTGGCTGCCTGATCGTCCATGCCGCTGGCCACGATATTGGACTGTTCGGCAAGCGTGTTGACCACGCTCAGCACTTCCCCGAAGGCGTCGATGACCGCGCTGTTGGCGCTTTCCATCGTTGCGATCTGCGAGGCGATTTCCTGTGCGGCTTCGCGCGTGGATTGTGCCAATGCCTTGACCTCCTCGGCCACGACCATGAACCCCTGCCCCGCTTCTCCGACGCGCACTGCTTCGATGGAGGCGTTAAGCGCCAGCATATTGGTCTTGCGGGCGACCTTGGCAATCAGATCCAGCATGGCGCCTGCCTTGCCGGTGGCATGCTCGAATTCGGATATACGTGTTCTTGCCACGTCAACGCGGGTAACTGCATCGCGGGCCATATTTTTCGCCTCGCCCAGCGAACGGGTATAGTCCTGCAATTGCCTTGCCAGAGACTGCACTTCCGGCGCCACTGCCTCCACGGATCGGCGGATTTCGTTGGCTGCAAGCGCCGCTGCGGACGCCTCGCGCTGCACCCCGCTGGCACTATCGGCCATAAGAGAGGCTTCCTTGTCCATTTGCTCCGCAGCGGCACGCGAGCCCAATAACAGGCTCGACATCTGTTCCTCGAGTTGTGCCGCAAGCCTGCCGACAGTTTCGCGTTCCACTTTCTGCGCTTTGGCCTGCTGTTCCAGCGCCTGCTTTAACAATTGCTCGTTTTCGGACCTTATGCTCTCGACAGTATTCTCCAATTCGGCGCGAGCGCGGGCACGTTCGGCATCTACTTCACCGCTCATATCGACAAAATTCTGCAACGCCCCGGCAATCACGCCAATATCATTGCGATATTCGGTACCCGGTACGGCAGATGTGTAATCGCCAAGCGCCAACAGTTCCAGACGCTGGCTGATCTGTCGCAATCCGCCGGTGAGGGCTGCGATCACAAGGCCCGCAAGTATGACCGCGACGAGCAGGACGATCCCGCAAACCGCTAGAGCCGAATAGATTTCGTTACGGACACGGTCGATCCGTGCTGTAAGCGACCGGTCGAGCGCGTCGGCAGCGGCTTTCCAGGTGACGCGGTTGGCGTCAACCAGCACCCAGTAGCTACTCCACAAATCGCCGGAAGCCACAAAATTGTTGGTTGCGGTGACGGTCGCGTTGACCGATGTCATCAAATTGCTGCGTGCCAGCGTGCCGTCCCTGTTGCCCCTTATGGCGCTCAACGCCGATGATTGCAGATCCCGTGCGGCGTCGCTGACACGGTGACGGGATATCTGCAGCATCAGGTTGTTCGGGTCGTTCGTGAGTTGCCGGACTTCGCGCAGTTCATGTGCTGCCCTTGCCAGCCGCCGTGATTTCATCACCACGATGTCCATAAGGTAATAACTTTCCAGCTCCGGATCGAGGATAAGTCCGGATTGGTCGCCGACGCGCGTCACCAGCGCATCGTAAGCCGGTCGTGGATCGACCTCATAGCCATCCGCCAGCATCTGCAATTTGCCGAGCACAGCGTCGAAATGCTTGCCGCTGTCCAATGTTTTAGCATAGGCACCGGCTTTTTTGGCACGGTGGAGCTTTGTCCAGGCAGCAGCTGCCTTGGTCCGTACCGCCCGCTCCTGAACAGGCGGGCTGACGATGAAATGACCGACAGGTTCCATCTGGCGAAGCAACGCCACACCCTGCATTTCCTTGCGTGCTACCTCAATGCTCTGCTGGCTGGCGCCCAGATAGAAATATCCCATGAGCAGGGCCGGAATGATGCCGAGTACCAGTATCAGCGTTAGCGACAAACCGCAAGGTCCGCCGACAATACCCGCACGGATTCCATTAAGGTCGGCTCTTTCCATAGCCGGCCCTGATAGTCACCTGTATTTAAGATAGGGTAAACAGGGATTAACCCTTTTTCAAAGTGTTATGCGACAGCAAACATCTCCGGCTCAAGTGCCATAATCGCCTCGCTTCCTGCCTCGATCTTGCGACGCAAGGCTCCGCAATCCGGCATGAAGCGTTCGGCAAAATAGCGAGCCGTGACAAGTTTGGCGTCGTAATAAGCTTTGTTGCCCGTTCCCGCATCCAACGCACGCTGGGCCGCCTCTGCCATGCGCAGCCATTGGAGCCCGAGCGCCACGATGCCCATGATGTGCATATAATGATGCGCGCCAGCACCGACATTGTCGGGCTTTGCCATGCCGTTCTGCATGAACCACATAGTCGCCGCCTTGAGCTCTCCATTGGCCTTTTCCAACCGCCCAGCCAGGTCAGCAAGCGCGCCAGCCTTCGCCGATGCACATTCTTCGTCGACAACCTTGAAAAAGGCCTGCACCGCGCGTCCGCCATTTTGTGCAAGCTTGCGACCGACCAGGTCCATCGCCTGCACGCCATTGGTGCCTTCATAAATCATCGCGATCCGGGCATCACGCACATATTGTTCCATGCCCCACTCGCCAATATAGCCATGACCGCCATAGACCTGTTGGGCGTTGGTCGCGACTTCATAGCCCTTGTCGGTGCCATAGCCCTTGATGACGGGTGTCAGGAGCGACAGCAGGTCGTCGGCCATTTGCCGCTCTTCCTCGGTCTGGGCATGGTGCAGCAAATCGGCCTGCAAGGCACCCCACAGACACAAAGCGCGCATCCCCTCTGTAAACGCCTTGGCATCCATCAGCATGCGGCGTACATCGGGGTGGACAAACAGCGTATCTGCCTTCTGGTCCAGGTCTTTTGGACCGGTCAATGCGCGGCCCTGACGGCGATCATGCGCGTAGGTCACAGCATTCTGGTAAGCAACCTCTGCGATACCAAGGCCCTGCTGCCCGACACCCAGACGCGCAATGTTCATCATGATAAACATCGCGGCAAGACCCTTATTCTCCTCACCGACCAGATAGCCAGTGGCTCCATCATAGTTCATGACGCAGGTCGAATTGCCGTGGATGCCCATCTTGTGCTCGATCGAGCCGCAACTAACCGCGTTTCGCTCGCCTAGCGAACCATCATCATTGACCAGAAACTTGGGCACGATGAACAGCGAGATGCCCTTTACGCTGTCCGGGGCATCCGGCGTCTTTGCGAGGACCAGATGGATGATGTTCTCGGTCAGGTCATGTTCGCCCGACGAGATGAAAATCTTCATTCCCGTTACGGCGTATGTCCCGTCGCCATTCGGCACCGCCTTAGTGCGGATCAGACCCAGATCGGTCCCGCAATGCGGCTCGGTGAGGTTCATCGTGCCGCCCCATTTACCCGCAATCATATTCGGCGCATATTTGGCTTTCTGTTCTTCGTCGCCCTTCACGAGGATCGCCGAAACCGCGCCATGGGTAAGACCTGGGTACATGGCAAAGGCCATGTTCGAGCTTGCCATATATTCTTCAAAAGCCATCGAAACGATATGCGGCATGCCCTGCCCGCCAAACTCCTCCGGCGCAGACAATGTGCCCCAGCCGGCTTCGCAATATTGCCTGTAAGCGTCCTTGAAACCATCCGGCGTCGTGACACTGCCATCATCGTGGCGGGTGCAGCCCTGCAAATCGCCCACCTGGTTCAGCGGGAACAGCACACCTTCGACAAATTTTGCCCCTTCGCTGAGGATTGCCTCGATCATATCGGCGCTGGCATTTTCAAATCCCGGCAGATTGGCAAAGCGCTCTATACCAAGCACCTCGTTGATGATGAACTGCGTATCACGGACGGGGGCGGTGTAAGTAGGCATGATACTTCCTTTATCAAAAACCGTAGTGCGGTGAATATTCGAACTCGTTTAACCTAGGCAGCGGCCGATTTTTCCGCGGCTTCGACTTTCTCGACCATCGCAACAAATTCGGTCAGTTCCTTGATCGCACTTTCAATATCGTCGCGCTGCGCTTTCAACAGGTTGATACGGTCGCGACATTTCTCGATCGTGACACGGCGCTGGATGTTACGGCCATCGTTGAGATCATAGAGATCGATCATCTCGCGGATTTCCGCAAGACTGAAACCAACGCGCTTTGCCCGCAAAATCCACGCAAGCCGCGCACGGTCGCGTTTGGAATAGATACGGGCCAGACCCATCCGCTCCGGCGAAATAAGGCCTTGATCTTCGTAAAAGCGAAGTGCGCGCGCAGTTACGTCAAACTCGTTCGACAGGTCCGAAATCGTAAAGGACTCACGATTATGGACATCGGGCGTGTCGATGGTCGCATCGGCCCGTTTGTTCTCGTTGCTGTGAATGTCCATGACGGCAGCACCTTCCCTCTTCGTTGCTTTTGCGCGTGTAGTTTACGTTAGCGTAAACGTCAAGCACAACCTGGGTGTCGAACCGGTCGGCCTTGCAGAATGTTCACCCAGACAACGATGTCTGGCCTGGCATTCAAGTCACTGGCTTGGGCGGAGATGCGGGGGGCGGTACGGCAGGTTCGGTCGCCGGCGGAGTTACCATGATTGGCGGCGCAGGCGTCGGTTCCGGCTGCGGTTCCGCCCGCTTGACGGGCGTAGACACATCGCGGAGGACCACAACCTCTTGCGCCATTTGCGTTATGCCATACAGGGCCTTGGCGAAGGCGTGCGGCAGACGGATGCAGCCATGCGATGCCGGATAGCCGGGAACATGTCCGCCATGTATTGCAATGCCATCCCACGTCAGCCGCTGCATGAATGGCATCGGGGCATTGCTGTACAGGTTGGACTTGTGGTCGATATTCTTCTGAAGGATATTGAATATCCCGGTCGGGGTCTCTTTGCCCTTTTTGCCAGCGGAAATCGTGCTGAAGCCGATCAACTCGTCATTCTGGAATACATACATCCGCTGAATGTCGAGCACCGCAACGATCCTGAGCGGCCCTTGGTAGCTATCGCGTTTTTCCCATACAAACTCCCCGGGCTTGAGGGCGTCTACCGGCCCTTTCTTTTTAACCACCTTGGGCGCGGGCGCGGGAACGGGAATCTCTGGCTCCACCACAGGGGTCAAAGGCTTGTTCACGGGGGGTTCCGCCGGAAGGACAGGCGGCTGGACTCCGGTACCTGGCTTGAAAACCGGTTGGGCCTGGGCCAGCAACGGCACCGAAAATACAAGCAACATCTTCGCCATCAATAAGCGGATGCTGTGTCGAAACGTCATGAAATGCCCCTGAAAGCTGAGGATACGGCCTGCGACCATGTTCTATATCCAAAATCATATAGCAGCGCGGTCCCGCCATTTCGACCCCAAAATTCGCGACAGGCCGGATGGCTTTTGCGCCCAATAGGCAGATTTAAGGCTTTTGGTAACCCGCAGACGGCATTATCTACCTTGCAATGGAATATCTGGGGCGTCGGGAATTTTTCAAAGTCGCGGTGGCGGGCATGGCGCTGGCCGGAACCCCCGCAATTGCCCGCGACATCGTCTTTGTGCCGGGAACCGGGACGCCAGCATCATCCGGCTTGTCTCCGCTGCTCCTAAACCGCGCAAAGGCCGCACTGGAAATCCACAAGAAGCGTATCCGCAATCATGATTTGCTGGCAATCGCGGACTTCTCCCGTGCGTCACGCGATCCCCGGTTTCACATCGTCGACCTGCGAAGTGGCCAGTCTACTGCCCTTCTTGTTGCCCATGGCAAGGGTTCGGACCCGTCCCACAGCGGCTGGGTTCAGCATTTTTCAAATCAGCCGGGGTCGGAAGCCACATCGGCAGGCAGCTATTTGGTCGGCGGCACCTATTTTGGCCAATATGGCGAGTCACGCCGTCTCATCGGGCTGGAGCCCGAAAACGACCAGGCGGAAAACCGCGCCATTGTCATTCATCCGGCATGGTATGTCAGCCAGTCGCTGATCGCCGAGCAGGGCAAGATTGGCCGGAGCCAGGGTTGCTTCGCCTTTGCCCAGGCCGACATCAGGCAGGTACTGGAACGCGTTGCGCCTGGCACTCTGCTATACGCAGGTAAGGCCTAGCTCCGGTTTCCGGATTTAAACACACCGCATATGATGCGCTTACCGCTATTACCGGTGGGGTCGGTCCGGTAATCGTCGGCTTTCTCGTGAATAATCAGTGCCGCCCCATCGGCGTCCAGCAACCCGTCCGCACCTTCGATCATTAGATCGTCTATCCGTTGCTCTAGCGTGAATTTCCGATCTGCGCCCGCTACTATATTGGGTAAATCGCCCTTGTGCGCTCCCATCGGATTGTCGCGGCCATGCTGCTTCATAGCTGGATTCCAGTGACCGCCGGCGGACGTGAATTCCGGGCCTTCGCACTTGCCGACCGCATGAATATGCATTCCGAAAGTTCCTTGGGTGGGTACTTCGCCCGCCAGGCTTAAAAAGGTGCCATCGCTCCGCTTCGATATTGTCGCGACACCTGCCCATGAACCATCGGCACGCGCCAGATCTGCAGTAACGACTTCGGACACGGTGGACCTGTCAGCCGTCGTCATCGCGCACGCAGATATAAAAGGAATCATCAGCAACGGAACGAATTTGCGCATCTTGGTCTCCTGCCTTTTTTGATAACTCTCCGGATGATAGGCATAACCGGGCATCCGGCAATTTGTTTCGACGGAAGGACGGCGAATCTGCGCCTCAGTATATCCACTGCCCCTTTGGAACGCCCTGCGCAAATAGCAGAGCGGTCAAATCGCCGTGGCGAACGGAAAAACTGGCCGCATCGGCAAGCAGAGGACGGGGATGATAGGCCGCCCCCATTCCGCCGCCGGCTACTGCAGCGGATAGCATGGGCAGATCGTTCGCACCGTCCCCCACTGCGAGAGCCGATGACATCGTCAAGCTCTGTGCCGCCACCGCGGCTTCCAGCACAGCGCGTTTCGTGCCTGCATCGACTATCTCGCCTTGCAGCGCCCCCGTCAGCTTGCCGCCCGCAATTTCAAGAACATTTGCATGTACTTCGGCAAGACCTATTGTTTTGGCGACTGGCCCGGTGAAACTTGTAAAGCCGCCAGATACCAGCACGGTGTGCGCACCCCATCCCGCCATCGTGCGCACCAGTGTTTCTGCGCCCGGCATCGGGCGAACGCGCTCCTCCAGGCATTGCGAGATCACTTCTGCGCGAAGACCGGCCAGCAACGCCACCCGGGCCCGGAGTGCTTCGGCAAAATCAAGTTCACCAGCCATTGCGCGTTCGGTGATTGCAGCAATTTCCGGTTTTATCCCGGCATAATCGGCCAGTTCGTCGATACATTCGACGGTGATCATCGTGCTGTCCATGTCGGAAACCAGAAGCATTTTGCGGCGACTCTCTGCCGACTGGACCGCGATATCGAAATGGGATTCCATCGGTTTCAGCGCTTCTCGCGCTGCCGCCAAACCGCCGTCGAATGTAATGTCGAACACCAGTTCGGCCTCGATCCACTCACGGTGGCCGGGGGTGCAACCGGCAGCCACCAGACGATCGCAGGCTTCGGAAATTGTTCCGCTGTCGGCGCGTTCTGCTGCTATCAACGTGGCAATGGGCATCGCGAATCCTGAGATAAAGCCGAAAAAGGCGCTGGGGCTTATTGCGGGTCCGACCGCCAGCGGCAAGACGGCATTGGCGCTACATCTGGCTAAATCACACAATATTGTGATTATCAACGCGGATAGTGCGCAAGTTTATTCCGATTTGCCCGTGCTAAGCGCGCAGCCAACGCCTGAAGAGCAGGCTTCCGCACAGCACCGGCTATTCGGATATCTTGACGGTTCGGAACCCTGTTCGGCGGCGCGATGGGCGGCAGACGCCAAAATCGCGATTGAGGAGGCGCATGCTGGGGGCGCGACACCATTTGTGGTTGGCGGCACCGGATTGTATATGCGCACATTGCTGGACGGCATTGCGCCGATACCTCATATCGATCCAGCGTTGCGCGCTACCATCCGCAAGCTTCCGGCTGCCCAGGCTTACACGCAATTGCAGCGTAGAGACCCTGCGGCGGCAGCCAGGCTCGCCCCGACCGACAGCAGCCGGATTGCCCGCGCGCTCGAAGTAGTTGAATGTACGGGCCGGAGCATAACAGAATGGCGCACTGAAAAGGTTGGAGGGATAGCTGACCAGGTTGCGTTAAACCCTTTGCTCCTACTTCCCCCCCGCGATTGGCTTTACGCGCGCTGCGACGCCCGGTTCGAAGCGATGATGGCAGGTGGTGCGATCGATGAAGTCAAAGCGCTGCTGGCGCGCGGCTTGCCGGACGATGCGCCTGTTATGCGCGCAATCGGCGTTCCCGAAATCTCGGATCTGCTGGCGCGGAATATCGACCGCAGCGAGGCTTTGGCCCTCGGTAAAATCGCTACCCGGCAGTATGCCAAGCGACAGTTTACCTGGTTCCGAAATCAGGCACCGATACATTGGTGCCGCTGGAGTGAAGAGATAAATGACTCCTTTATCGCTAAAATTGAAACTATATTTCAATATTTATAGTTGACACATCATTTTGTAATCATTAGCCAGCCCGCTCTTGCGAACCCTGTTGCGCTGCAACATAGGTCCTCAGCTTCTGAACCAAGGATGGAATAGTGCCCGAAAAATCCGGTGCCGAGATATTGATAGACTGCCTGCTCGAGCAGGGTGTGGATACCGTGTTCGGTTACCCCGGCGGCGCCGTGCTGCCCATTTACGATGCGCTTTTCCAGCAGAAGAAAATCCGCCATGTCCTCGTCCGTCACGAAGCTGGCGCCGCGCACGCTGCGGAAGGCTATGCGCGGTCGACCGGCAAGCCCGGCGTGGTTCTTGTGACGTCCGGCCCGGGCGCCACCAACGCCGTTACCGGCATTGCCGACGCATTTCTCGATTCAATCCCGTTAGTGGTGCTGACCGGTCAGGTGGCAACGACGCTGATCGGCTCTGACGCCTTTCAGGAAGCCGACACTGTCGGCATTACCCGGCACTGTTCGAAACATAATTATCTCGTCAAGGATCCGGCAGACCTTGCCGCGACAGTGCGCGAGGCATTTACAATCGCTACCAAGGGGCGCCCCGGACCTGTCGTGATTGATATCCCCAAAAATGTTCAGGTCGCCACTGCGCCGACCGACGTCAAGGGCAATTCGCCCAACCGCTTTCATCCAGCGCGCGAGGCGGAATATGCGGCGATCAATCAGGCGGTCGAACTTCTCGCCAAAGCAAAAGCGCCGATCCTTTATACCGGCGGCGGCGTCATCAACTCTGGTCCTGATGCCAGCGCGGCCTTGCGCGAACTGGCCGAACTCACCGGCGCGCCGGTCACCTCGACGCTGATGGGGCTTGGCGCCTACCCGGCCTCAAGCGAGGCCTGGCTCGGTATGCTGGGGATGCACGGGACTTACGAAGCCAATATGGCGATGAACCAGTGTGACGTGATGTTCTGCCTTGGCGCGCGGTTTGACGACCGGATTACAGGCCGTCTCGATGCCTTTTCGCCCGACAGTATCAAGATCCACGTGGATATCGACCGTAGTTCGATCAACAAGACGGTGCGCGTCGACCTTCCAATCGTTGCCGATGTGGGCACCGCTATCCGGCAGATGATCGACATATGGAAAGGCCGGAAGGTCAAGCCGCAACCGCTGACGGAATGGTGGTCGAAGATCGAAGGGTGGCGTTCAGTCCGATGTCTCAATTATCCGGCGAGCAAGTCGGAAATTATGCCGCAATATGCGATCGAACGGCTATACGCGGCAACGAAGGACAGGGCACCGATAATAACGACGGAGGTCGGTCAGCACCAGATGTGGGCGGCCCAGCATTTCCATTTCGATGCGCCCAACAAATGGCTGACAAGTGGTGGCCTTGGAACAATGGGCTATGGCCTGCCCGCCGCCGTCGGAGCGCAGATGGGTAACCCCGACGCCCTTGTCATCGACATCGCCGGCGAAGCCTCTATCCAGATGAACATTCAGGAAATGGGCACTGCAACGCAATATCGACTGCCGATAAAAATATTCATCCTCAACAACGAATGGATGGGCATGGTGCGACAGTGGCAGCAGCTGACCTATGAAAGCCGCTATTCGGAAAGCTATTCGGACAGCCTGCCCGATTTCGTGGCGCTTGCCGAAGCCTATGGCTGGAAAGGCATACGCTGCGACGATCCGGCAAAGCTGGACGATGCGATCGCTGAAATGCTCGCTTATGACGGGCCGGTGATGTTCGACTGCCGCGTTGCCAAGACGGCGAACTGTTTCCCGATGGTCCCATCGGGCGCGGCACATACCGAAATGATCCTCCATTCGGACGAGGTTTCCGGCACCATGGACGATGAAGCGAAGGCGCTGGTCTAATGCACATAAAGGAAGAGGTATCCGAGCGTCATGTGCTGACACTCACTGTCGATAATGAGGCGGGCACGCTGGCGCGGATTGCCGGAATGTTCACTTCGCGCGGGTATAATATCGACAGCCTCACGGTGGCGGATATCAGCGAGGATCATGCCACCAGCCGGATCACCATTGTCACCAAGGGCCCGCCTCCGGTGATCGACCAGATCATCGCGCAGTGCGAGCGGCTGGTTCCGGTCCACAAGGTGACCGACCTTACCGAAGCCGGACCGCATGTCGAGCGCGAACTGGCGCTGGTCAAGGTCAGCGGCGCGGGCGACCAGCGCGTCGAGGCGATGCGCCTTGCCGACATCTACCGCGCCCGCGTGATCGATGCGACGGTTAACAGCTTCATCTTCGAAATTACCGGCGGCCCTGACAAGATCGACACATTCGTTACATTGATGCGTGAAGTCGGCTTGGTCGAGGTTGGCCGGACGGGCATTGTGGGTCTCATGCGTGGTTCAGGCGCAAGTTAAAAAGGGAAAGCGAATATCATGAAGGTTTATTACGACGCCGACTGCGATCTCGGTCTGATCAAGGACAAGAAGGTCGCCATTCTCGGCTACGGCTCCCAGGGCCACGCCCACGCGCTGAACCTGCGCGACAGCGGCGCCAAGAACCTGGTCGTCGCCCTTCGCGAAGGCAGCCCCTCGGCCAGGAAGGCCGAAGGTGAAGGCCTGAAGGTCATGGGGATCGCCGAGGCTGCCAAATGGGCCGACCTGATCATGTTCACCATGCCGGACGAGCTGCAGGCCGCGACCTACAAGCAATACGTCCCCCACACCCGGCGTGAGGGTGCCGCGATCGCCTGCGCCCACGGCCTGAACGTGCACTTCGGCCTGATCGAGCCGAAGAAGGGCGTCGACGTCATCATGATGGCGCCGAAAGGCCCCGGCCACAC
>JACVCM010000007.1:0-26230 GCA_016742125.1 Sphingomonadaceae bacterium
CGTACCAAACTCATCCCCCGTAATTACAGATCCGACCGTTGCGGAAAATCCCATCTGACCAGCCCCACCAAAGGCAAGCGCGTATCCCGGCCAAATCCCTGCCCTCCCGCCACCCGCTTTGCCCCAGCCCCTCGACCGCCCAGTCCCCTACCGACCAGCGCACCAGCCGTAACGTCGGGAAGCCTACCGCCGCTGTCATCCGGCGCACTTGGCGGTTGCGGCCTTCGTTGATGGTCAGCTTGACCCAGCAGTCTGGCACCGTCTTGCGGAAACGCACCGGCGGGTTGCGGGGCCAGATTTGCGGTTCGGCGATACGCTCGGCCTCCGCGGGCAAGGTCACGCCGTCCTTCAGCCGCACACCCTTCCGCAGCGCCGCCAACGCCTCTTCGGTCACTTCGCCCTCGACCTGCACCAGATAGGTCTTGGGCATCTTGTATTTCGGATCCGATATCCGCGCCTGCAAGCGACCGTCGTCAGTCAACAGCATCAGGCCCTCGCTGTCCATGTCGAGCCGCCCGGCCGGATAGACGCCCGGGACGTCCACATAGTCCGACAGCGTTGGACGCGGCGAACCTGCGGTGCCTGTGTCGGTGAATTGCGGCAACACACCGTAGGGTTTGTTGAAAAGGATCAGGCGGGACATGACAGCAACGGTAGCAGCGGCCTCCAAATAGGAAAGGGCCGATGGAACATCATTGGCCCTCATGTCCTAAACCACCACCTGCGCGCCAAGTGCCACGATCCGGTTTGAAGGAATGTGGAAAAACTCCGCAGGGTTATAGGCATTGCGCTGCAGAAAGATGAGGATGATGTCCTGCCAGAAGGGCAGCCCCTCGTCCTTCGATGCCGACAGAACATTCCGACCGACAAAATAGCTGGTCATCATCTCGGTCAGCGGTTTGTCCGTCTGCGGTATCGCGCGCGCCAGATCGCTCGGTACATCCGGCGTATCCATGAATCCGTAGCGCAGGACGACACGGGCAAAATTGGCATCGACCTTCTTATATGTGACGCGATCCTCCACGGGCACATGTGGGACGCCGGCGGTCCGGACGGTCAGCACCAGATTGCGTTCGTGTAGCACGCGGTTATGCTTCAGATTGTGCAGGATCGTACCCGGCACGCCTTCGGAATTGGCAGTCAGATACACCGCCGTCCCCTCGACCCGCGCCACCGAGCTTTTCGCCAGGGATTTACCGAGCTCCGTGAGCGTCATGGCACCTTCATTCTCCTTGGTATCGATAAGCCGCTTGCCGCGCACCCAGATCCAGATGATCAAACAGATGAACGCACCGACAGCCAGCGGAACCCAGCCGCCGTCCACCACGCGCAATATGTTGGCGCCAAAGAAAACAATGTCGATGGCAAGGAAGGGAACGATTACCAGCAACGACTTGGCGAGGCTCCATTTCCAAAGCTTGTGGACGACGACAAAGGCAAGGCAGGTCGTCACAACCATGGTTCCCGTTACCGCGATGCCATAGGCCGATGCCATGGCCGAAGAGCTGCGGAACTGCACAACCAGCAACCACACGCCGAACAGCAGCATCCAGTTGATCGCCGGGATGTAGATTTGCCCTGCGCTCCCCGGCGATGTCTGCACGATTTTCATGCGCGGCAGCAGGCCAAGCTGGATGGCTTGCTGCGTCAGCGAATAGGCACCGGTGATGACTGCCTGACTGGCGATGATGGTGGCAAGACCGGCCAAAATGATGAGCGGGACGCGTAATATCTCGGGCGACATCAGGAAGAACCAGTCTTTGGTTTCCAGCGGGATGCCTGCAGCTTGCGCTTCCTGCAATGCAGCCATCGCAAAGGCGCCTTGACCGAAATAATTCAGGCTGAGCGCGGGAAATACCAGCAGGAACCAACCGAGCCGGATCGGAAATTTACCGAAATGGCCCATGTCAGCGGTCAGGGCTTCGGCGCCGGTGACGGTCAAGAATACCGAGCCAAGCACAATCAGGCCGATCATGCCATTGCTGGCGAGAAACGATACCGCATGATGTGGCGACAGCGCTCCCAAAATGCCCGGATAGTCGGAGATGTGCAGAATGCCCAAGCCAGCGAGAGCCAGGAACCAGACAACGCAGATCGGACCGAACAGTTTAGACACTATGGCGGTGCCGCGAAACTGGATGGCAAACAGCGCAATCAGGATGACGAGCGTCATATTGATGATTGTCTGCTGCGAAATCCCATCGCCGACGCCCGGTATGGTTTTGGTCCCTTCCACGGCGGACAGCACCGACAGTGCAGGGGTAATAATCGCATCGCCGTAGAACAATGCTGCTCCGACAGCGCCAAGCGCCAACACGAAGCCTTTGCGTCCCCCGATACCGCGACCGGCAAGCGCGAGAAGCGCCAACACGCCGCCCTCGCCGTCATTGTCGGCGCGCATCAGGAAGATGATATATTTGACGGTAACGACCAGTATTAGCGACCAGAGCGCCAGGCTGAGCACACCGAATATCGCCGCCTCCTGAATGCCGCCCGACGGTGCGCTGTGGTGCAGCGCCTCGCGAAAGGCATAAAGCGGACTGGTGCCGATATCGCCAAAGACAACGCCGATCGCGCCAACCGTTAGCGCCGCGAGTGAATGTTTATGTTTGGAGTTTGAATCAACTGAACCCGAATGCGTATTTTGCATGACCGGAAACCTCTGTTGTGGGGCGGCGGCAATTACGCTTTCTATATTGCAATGCAACAGAAATTTTTTAGGGACTTTAGTATTTATTTTTCAATAGTTTAAAAAGTTTTTTATCCCAACTATCGTAATTGAGAATGTTCATATTTCGCGTGTGCACAATTTCGACTCGTCAACAGAATCTGGTCAGGGCCAAAATTTCAGTTCGCCCTTGCGCTTTGGCGCGGCAATGATTCCGTCGGCCTTTTTCGAGAGCACGGACGCAGCAACAACACCCGCCAATGCGCCGAATAAATGAGACTCGAACGAGACATAGCCTTGGGTCGGCAATATGCCGAATACCATCCCGCCGTAGAAAAACACAACCGCCAGCGCGATGGCGATGTTGCGGGGGCTGCGGTCGAACCAGGCGAGCGCGATCACGAGACTCCACAGCCCGAAAACCCAGCCACTGGCGCCAATATGGTCGCCGGGCCGGGCAAACAGCCAGACCAGCGCACCGCCAAGCAGGATGATGACCGCGCTGGCCTTCACGAAATAGCGAAGCCCCTGAAGAAGGACCAGCGACCCTAGCACGACGAATGCCGCCAGATTGCTGCCCAGATGCCCGACATCGGCGTGGATAAGCGGTGCCGTCGCAACTGTGTAGGCACCCCCGATCTCGCGCGGCTCGATCCCGAAATTGGAAAGATACCCGCCACTGAAAAAGTTGACGATATGCACGGCGATCATCGCCGCACTCACGCCTATAATCGCCTTCCAATGCCGGATCATTTCCGTCTCCTATGCGCGAACTGTATTACCCATATAACACAATACCACAAAAAGAAAAGGCCGGTGCGTTTCCACACCGGACCTTCTGTATTGTTCGGAAATGAACTCTCTTTAGAAATCCATGCCGCCCATGCCGCCCATGCCGCCGGGCATTCCGCCCATGGCAGGAGCCTTGTCTTCCGGTGCTTCCGAAATGGTCGCTTCGGTGGTGATCAGCAGGCCGGCAACCGATGCAGCATCCTGCAGCGCCGTGCGCACGACCTTGGTCGGGTCTACAACGCCGGCCGCTACGAGATTTTCGTAGGTGTCGGTCGCAGCGTTGAAGCCCTGTGCCTGGTCGCCTTCGCGCAGCAGGTTACCGGCAACCACCGCGCCGTCATGACCCGCATTCTGCGCGATCTGACGCAGCGGGGCTTCGATCGCCTTGCGGACGATGTCGATGCCACGGGTCTGGTCGTCGTTCGCGCCCTTCAGGCCTTCGAGAGCCCTGGTGGCGTAAAGAAGAGCGGTACCGCCGCCGGGGACGATGCCTTCTTCGACAGCAGCGCGGGTTGCATGCAGCGCGTCATCGACGCGGTCCTTGCGCTCCTTCACTTCGACTTCGGTCGCACCGCCGACCTTGATAACGGCCACACCGCCGGCGAGCTTCGCCAGACGTTCCTGCAGCTTTTCACGGTCGTAATCGCTGGTGGTGGTTTCGATCTGCGCGCGTATCGCTTCGACGCGGCCCTTGATCGCGTCGGCTTCACCCGCACCGTCGACGATGGTGGTGTTGTCCTTGTCGATGGTGACGCGCTTTGCCTGACCCAGCATGCCGATGGTAACCGATTCCAGCTTGATGCCGAGATCCTCGGAAATCATCTCGCCCTTGGTCAGGATCGCGATATCTTCCAGCATCGCCTTGCGACGGTCGCCAAAGCCCGGTGCCTTGACCGCAGCAATCTTCAGGCCGCCACGCAGCTTGTTGACCACGAGGGTGGCAAGAGCTTCGCCTTCGACGTCTTCAGCGATGATGAGCAACGGACGACCCGATTGCACCACAGCTTCGAGGATCGGCAACATGGCTTGCAGGTTGCTGAGCTTCTTTTCGTGGATCAGGATGTACGGATTCTCAAGTTCGACCGACATCTTTTCGGTGTTGGTGATGAAGTAAGGCGAGAGGTACCCGCGGTCGAACTGCATGCCTTCAACGACATCGAGTTCGAATTCGAGGCCCTTGGCTTCTTCAACGGTGATGACGCCTTCCTTGCCGACCTTGTCCATCGCTTCGGCAATCTTCTCACCGACTTCGGTGTCGCCATTTGCCGAGATGATGCCGACCTGCGCAATTTCGGCCGAACCGGTGACGGGCTTGGAACGGCCCTTCAGGTCTTCGACCACCTTGGCAACGGCCAAATCAACGCCGCGCTTCAGGTCCATCGGGTTCATGCCGGCAGCAACCGACTTCATACCTTCGCGCACGATCGCCTGCGCAAGTACGGTAGCGGTGGTGGTGCCGTCGCCTGCCGCGTCATTGGCCTTCGACGCCACTTCGCGGATCATCTGCGCGCCCATATTCTCGAACTTGTCCTTCAGTTCGATTTCCTTGGCAACGGTAACGCCGTCCTTGGTGATGCGGGGAGCACCGAAGCTCTTGTCGATAACGACATTGCGGCCCTTGGGACCGAGGGTCACTTTCACCGCGTCGGCGAGGATGTCTACGCCGCGCAAAATGCGTTCACGCGCATCGCGGCCGAATTTCACGTCTTTAGCAGCCATGATATTGTTCCTTTGTTCAAATCTCTAAAACATTCGTCATCCTGGACTTGTTTCAGGATAACGGGCGGCGGTGCGTTATCCTGAAACAAGTTCAGGATGACGATCCGTGGTAATGTCAGCCGACAATCCCCAGAATGTCGGATTCCTTCATGATCAGCAGGTCTTCACCGTCGATCTTGACTTCGGTGCCCGACCATTTGCCAAACAGGATGCGGTCGCCGGACTTGACGTCGAGCGGGGTTACGGTGCCATCCTCGGCCTTCGCGCCCGAACCGACGGAGACGACTTCGCCTTCCTGCGGCTTTTCCTGGGCACTGTCGGGGATGATAATCCCGCCAGCGGTTTTTGCTTCGGCCTCGACCCGACGGACGAGGACGCGGTCATGCAACGGACGAAATGCCATATTGAACCTTCCTTTTGTTGTTTCGCCATCCCGCCCCAGCGGGACGGCAATGAATTGCGTGTTAGCACTCGTTAAAGCGGAGTGCTAACGGCTGCCCAGATAGGACTTTTTTATGACCGGTCAAGGACTCTGAAAACTAATTTTTTGGGTTTTGTGAAAGCCGCAGAAAACCGTGCAAGTTCACAGGCAAATCGACCTTTTCGCTTTTGGACTTTTTTACCCCCGTGAGCGACCTCTTCGTGTCTTCGTGCGAACCAATCTGCACAACCGAGCGGTTTGAATTACCGAGAGAGACAAGGGTTCGCACGAAGACACGAAGAAAGAGTGCCAAAGATCGACGCTAATCCGCCGGTTCCGAGCGGAAAGTCACACTGAATTCTCACCTGAAACGGGTGGCGACGCAGTTGGGTCTGCTGGCGTGTTAGCTGATTGCAAGCCCTTGCAGCCATTGGGCGGATAACGATGTCGCATGACGCTGACAGTTGAAATCCTACATTTCAAGCGATCAATCTCAACAACTTCTCGCCGCCAACCCCGCCGCCCTGAGCGCCGCATGCGCATCGGCAATGCTGGCCTCGCCGAAATGGAAGATCGAGGCGGCCAGAACCGCGCTGGCGTGGCCCTTCTTCACACCTTCGACCAGATGCTCCAAATTGCCGACGCCGCCGCTCGCGACCACAGGGATATCGACCGCGTCGGCGATGGCGCGGGTGAGTTCGAGGTCATAGCCGTCGCGCGTGCCGTCGCGGTCCATGCTGGTGACGAGCAATTCGCCTGCGCCGAGGCTCGCCAGCTTCACCGCATGGTCGAGCGCATCGATGCCGGTCGGTTTGCGGCCGCCATGAGTGAAGATTTCCCATCCCGCACCAACGCGCTTGGCATCCACCGAAGCTACGACACATTGGCTGCCAAACCGTTCGGCGATATCGGCAACCACTTCGGGCCGCGCCACCGCTGCGCTGTTCACCGCCACCTTGTCCGCGCCCGCCAGCAGCAACGCCCGCGCATCCTCGGCACTTCGTACTCCGCCGCCGACGGTCAGCGGCATAAAGCACACTTCTGCCGTGCGCCGGACCACGTCTATGATCGTCCCTCGCCCTTCGTGCGATGCGCCGATGTCGAGAAAGCAGAGCTCGTCCGCTCCCGCCGCATCATAAGCCTGCGCCTGCTCCACCGGATCGCCCGCATCGCGCAGGTCGACAAAGTTGACGCCCTTGACCACGCGGCCATTGGCGACGTCGAGGCAGGGAATGACGCGGATGCGGACGGTCATTGGCTCCCCTCCCGCTTGCGGGAGGGGTTGGGGGAGGGTGAGCCATTGAAGGCCAGCGCCACTGACCCTCCCCTAGCCCCTCCCGCAAGCGGGAGGGGAACTGGCTGCGCCAACACACTCACGCCCGCTCCGCCATAGCAATCGCCGTCGCCAGATCCAGCCGCCCGTCATAAATCGCGCGGCCGGTAATCACGCCTTCGATGCCATCCTTGGCATGCAAAGCCAGCATCCGGATATCGTCCAGCCCCTTGACCCCGCCGCTCGCAATCACCGGAATCTGCACACTGCGCGCCAGATCGACCGTGGCGTCTATATTGCACCCGGTCAGCATCCCGTCGCGCCCAACATCGGTGAACAGAATCGACGCGACGCCCGCATCCTCGAACCGACGCGCAAGATCCACCACCGGCATGTCGGATTTCTCCGCCCAGCCTTCGGTCGCAACGAAGCCGTCACGGGCATCGACGGCAACGACAATCCCGTTCTCAAATTCGCGCGCCATGTCCTTCACAAATTGCGGATTTTTAAGCGCCGCCGTCCCGATCACCAGCCGCGCGACGCCCATCTCGAACCAGCGCTCGACCGTCTCGACATTCCGGATACCGCCGCCCAGTTGGACATAGCCGGGGAAATTCTCGATAATGCCCTCGACCGCCTCGGCATTTTCGGGGCGTCCGGCAAAGGCGCCATCAAGGTCCACCACATGCAAAAACTCCGCACCCTGTTCCGCAAACAGCAAAGCCTGCGCCGCCGGATCGTCGGCATAGACCGTCGCACGATCCATATCGCCCTCGGCAAGGCGCACGACTTCGCCACCCTTGAGGTCGATTGCGGGGAAAACGATCATATAATCCTGTCTCCTCTCCGCGTCTCCGCGTCTCCGCGTGGACAAAAAAGAGATTCACGCGGAGACGCGGAGTCGCGGAGAATGTGGTGCGGCAAGGTCATGGCATCCATTCCAGAAATCCTTTCAGGAAGTTGATGCCGTAAGCTTGGCTTTTTTCAGGGTGGAACTGCACGCCTATAACATTATCGTTGCCAACCGCAGCAACCAACGAACCGCCATGATCGGTGGTCGCCAGCACATCCGCCCCGTCTGCTGCATCGAAATGGTAGCCATGCAGGAAATAGGCTTCGCCTTGTTGGAGAAGTCCTCTACGGCTCGGCGTAACGTCGTTCCAGCCCATATGCGGCACTTTCAAACCGGCGGCAGGCTTGATGGCGCGCACCGTTCCGTCAATCCACCCCAGGCCTTCCGTCGTGCCATGCTCGACACCCGCATTGGCTAATAACTGCATGCCCACGCAAATGCCGAGAAACGGGATACCCTCGCCGCGTACCCGCTTTTCCATTGCCTCGACCATCCCGGAGATCGCCGACAGCGCGCCCATGCAATGCGCAAACGCACCAACGCCCGGCAAAACAATTCGATCGGCGTTTGCCACCACATCCGGATCAGCGGTAACGACAACATCATCCGCACCCGCTGCTTTCAGCGCATTATGCACGGAATGGAGGTTCCCCGCGCCATAGTCGATGAGCGCCAACGTCAAGTTCCCCTCCCGCAAACGGGAGAGGTAAAGGGTAGGACGAGCCGAAGGCGAGCGTGTAACCTATCTGTCACAGGCCAATCCCCAACCCCTCCCGCATGCGGGAGGGGCAATTCACAAAATCCCCTTGGTGGAAGGAATCGCGTCCGCCTTGCGCGGGTCGATCTCGACCGCCTGCCGCACCGCGCGCGCGAGCGCCTTGTAGCAGCTCTCCACAATATGGTGATTGTTCGATCCGTAGAGATTTTCAACATGCAGCGTGATCCCTGCCGCCGTCGCAAAACTGTGGAACCAATGCTCGATCAGCTCCGTGTCCCATTCACCCAGCCGCGGCATAGTTAGACCGACTTTCCAGACAAAATAGGGCCGGCCGGATATATCGAGCGCACATCGGGTCAGCGTCTCGTCCATCGGCGCATAGGCCGAACCGTAACGTGTAATCCCGCGCTTATCGCCCAGCGCCTGCAATACGGCCTCACCTATTGCGATTCCGGTGTCTTCGGTGGTGTGATGCTGGTCAATATGAAGATCGCCAACAGCCTCCACCTTCAGGTCGATCAGCGAGTGCCGCGACAATTGTTCGAGCATATGGTCGAGGAAGCCGATACCAGTCGAAACCTCATACACGCCGCTGCCGTCGAGATTGACCTCGACATCGATCGACGTTTCGTTCGTCTTGCGGCTGATGGACCCCGTGCGCATGGCCGTGCGCTATACGCAAAATCGCAGGCTTGGCAAGTTGAGTTGAGCGAACAAGCATCTTGATTTCAGCCGCTTCACGGTCCACGAAGCGCGGATGAGCGAAGAGCATGTCGACAGCCTGATTCCCTACGACGACGTGGTGCAGGAAGCACTGCGCGCCGTGGTTGGCCGGGTGCTCGGCGATGTCGCATTGAACGGCCTGCCCGGCGACCATCATTTCTATATTACCTTCAAGACAAAAGCTCCCGGGGTCACGATCCCGCCCCACCTGCACGAACGGTTCCCCGACGAAATGACCATCGTGCTGCAGCACAAATATTGGGATTTGAAGGTAGAGGCGGAACATTTCGAGGTCGGGTTGTCATTCAGCCAGATCCCCTCACACCTGATCGTGCCCTATTCGGCAATTACTGCTTTTGTCGATCCCGCCGTTGATTTCGCGCTGCAATTCCATGTCGATGCCGGTCAAAGCGGCCCCGAACCGCATGAGGCTGCAGGCAATGACGAGCCTGCCGTGGTCGTCGAAGACGGCTCAAACGTTGTGAGCGTGGACTTCGGACGGAAAAAGTGACCCTTCAACAGGCTCAGGGCGAGCGGAAGCTGTGCTAACCCGCACCGAAACCGATTCTTTTGGCCCCATCGAAGTACCTGCGGACGCCTATTGGGGCGCGCAGACGCAGCGGAGCATCGGTAACTTCCCTTTCCCGCCGCATGAACGGATGCCGATCGGGATCATCCATGCGCTCGCGCTGGTGAAGCAGGCGGCGGCGCGGGTGAACCGGCGGCACGGGCTGGATGCGAACCTGGCCGATGCGATCGAAGCGGCGGCGGCGGAGGTGGTCGCAGGGCAGCATGACGACCAGTTCCCGCTGACCATCTGGCAGACGGGCAGCGGTACGCAGTCGAACATGAACGTCAATGAGGTGATCGCTGGGCGCGCCAACGAGATGCTGACGGGAGCGCGCGGCGGCAAGGTGCCCGTGCATCCCAACGATCATGTCAATATGAGCCAGTCGTCGAATGACAGCTTTCCGACGGCGATGCATGTTGCGGCATCTTTGGCGCTATGGTGCAATTTTTACCCGGCGCTCGATCTGTTGATGAACCGGCTTTTAGAAAAAGCTGACGATTGGATGTCGATTATAAAGATAGGGCGGACGCATTTGCAGGACGCGACTCCTCTCACGCTTGGGCAGGAATTTTCCGCATATTTTCAGCAGTTAGCAGACGCTAGGCATCGTCTTAGTTCACCGATGGGGGAACTGGCGGAGCTGGCACAAGGCGGCACCGCCGTCGGCACCGGCCTGAATGCTCCTGAAGGCTTTGCAGAAGCGATTGCACTTGAAATAGGCGTCATTACAGACCGCCCGTCGTTCGAGTCAGCCCACAACAAATTCGCTGCACTCGCCTCAAACGATGCGCTGGTTCATCTTTCCGGTGTACTTAATACCTTTGCCGTCGCCCTCACCAAAATCGCCAACGATATCCGCCTGCTCGGTTCCGGCCCGCGCTCCGGGCTCGGCGAACTCCTCCTCCCCGAAAACGAACCGGGGAGCTCGATCATGCCCGGCAAGGTCAATCCGACGCAGTGCGAGATGCTGACGATGGTTGCGGCGCAGGTCATCGGCAACCATCAGGCGGTAACGGTCGGGGGGATGCAGGGGCATCTGGAACTCAACGTCTTCAAACCGCTGATCGGCGCCAATGTGCTGCGCTCGATCGAGTTACTCAGCATCGGCATGGAGACGTTTGCGAAGAATTGCGTCGATGGGCTGGAGCCCAATCGCGCACGCATCGCCGAACTGCTCGATCGCTCGCTGATGCTCGTCACAGCGCTCGCGCCTGTCATCGGCTATGACAATGCCGCCCAAATCGCCAAGCAGGCGCATCAGGACGGAACCACCCTGCGCGAAGCGGCGTTAGCATCCGGACTGGTTGACGAAGCCACCTTCGATGCCCATGTCAGGCCGGAGGATATGATATGAGAAATTTGGTCAATATTGCCGCAGGCGCCGTGCTGGGTTCCGTCATCGCCGAAAAATCCGCAGGCAAAGGTCTGCTCGGTGCGGGCATGGGGGCCCTCGCCACGCGGTTGGCAACGCGCTCAATTCCGGGCGCCCTGCTTGTCGGCGGCGCCATTGCCGCAAAGACAATTTACGACAAGCGCAAGGAGCGCCGCATCGGCGATTCCAAGCCCAAGCAAATTGCTAAACCTTCCGACCCCGACGTCTAACATCGCGCGAATTGTTGGTGGAACGCAGCAATGTTCGGTCATCCCCGCGAGGGCGGGGACGACAAATTTTCGACAGTTAGGGCCTACTCTTTTCCGGTCAGCCAATACCCGGTCCCCGCCGCCTGCCACTCCTTCACACTCTCGATTGGCGCAACCAGCATCAGCACGTTGAGCGTCAGATTGTCCCGGATCATCCAGGCGGTAAAGGCTTCAAACAGCAGGGCAATCGCAAGGGTCGCCTGCCACGGCAGGCGCGAGGCGAGGAAAAAGCCGAGAATCATCCAGACCAGATCGAACACGCTGTTGATGATGCTGTCACCTGCATAACCATAGGAAATGGTAACCTCGCGATAGCGGTCGATGATTACTGGCGAGTTTTCGAGAATTTCCCACGCTCCCTCGACCAATATCGCCGCGCACAAGGCCAGTCCCAGCGGCCATTTTTTCAGCAACAACCGACCCAGCCCGAAGAAGATGAATCCGTGGATGATATGGCTCGGCGTGTACCAGTCGGCAATATGTTGGCTGTTTTCGGAGCTCTGCACAATGCCATGCCAAAGCTTGATGTCACCGCACGCGCAGATGGGCGGTCGGTCCATCGCAAACAATATGGCGACGAAAATCGCAGTCAGGATTAGCGCAATCACCGCGCTGAATTTGCTGACTCTCAACGGCCATTCCATCCGCGCGTGCCCCCAAAAACTATGTTGACGCGTGCCTACCCTTTCGCGCAGTAGCGGCTATGGCCGATAGCGACAATCCCAAGCCTCATGAACTAGAACGACGCGGGCTGCTGTTCGTGTTGTCATCACCTTCAGGCGCTGGCAAATCCACACTTTCCCGCATGCTTTTGGAAGCGGATGAGAAGATCGCGCTGTCGATATCCTACACCACCCGTCCGCCGCGTCCCGGCGAGCTCGATGGCGTCCATTATCATTTCACCGATGTGCCGACCTTCAAGAAAATGGCTGCTGATGGCGAATTTCTCGAATGGGCGCATGTGTTCGGCCATCGCTACGGCACACCCAAGGCGCCGGTGGAGGAGAAACTCGCCGCCGGATGCGATGTCCTTTTCGATATCGACTGGCAGGGCGCGCAGCAATTATATCAGGAGGCGGGCCCCGACGTTGTGCGGGTCTTCATCCTGCCTCCCTCAATCGAAGAACTCGAACGGCGCCTTCACGCCCGCGCGCAGGACAGCGACGAAGTCATCGCCGACCGCATGAGTCGCGCCAAGTCCGAAATCGGCCATTGGGATGGCTATGATTATGTCCTCATCAACGACGATGTGCAGGGCTGTTTCGAAAAGGTTCGCCAGATTTTGGCCGCAGAACGGATGAAAAGGCGGCGGCAAAAGGGGCTGATCGGGTTTGTGCGGGATCTGGCGGCGACTTGATAAGTCAGGCGACCGCCGCCAGCGAAAAAGTCAACCCGCCTAGACCCAGCGATAGATGCCATCGAAGCTTCATCCAGCCGTCGGGCAGACTGCACTTTTGCAATAGCCAGCGATCCGCCAAAGGTGAGAGCATGAGGAAAAATCCGATCCAGGCCAGCGATGGTCCCGGCCAGCCCCATCCCCAGATCCAGGGCAGGTAACTGGCAAAGGCAATCAGGCTGGGCGCAACCGCAACTGCAAAAATTGGACCAGCCTCGACCCCCTCCTTGCGCGCGGTGACGCCAAAGCCCCACCAGATCCCACCCAGAAAGCTGAAAATAAATGCGGCGTAGCCATAAGCTGCAGCAAGGCCGGTCCAGCGATACTCGCTTCCCGAAAATACCAAGGCAGCCGCAACAAGTTGCGGCAAAAGTCCGGCATAGCCCGCGAGAAGGGCAGCCTCGGGCAATCGGGAGGCGGGTTGTTTGACCATTTGCATCCGGTAGCCTCCGCTCGGTCGGCGGGCGACCTAGGCTTTCACCTATGTCTGAGTCCGCAATAACTTCAGAAACCGCACTGCAGCCATAAACTCGCCCTCGCGATCACTGCGGTTTTTCTGTGCCCAATGGTCGGCACCCCAAAGCTCTTCTTGCCACAGCTCATCAAGACAGGCAGCGTACCATATGTCTTGTACATCCCCTGCCCGTTCGACCACCGCCAACGTCAGGATGAGCGAACCGGAGAGATGGGCGAGCTTGGCCATTGCGGCGAGCTCGAAGGTACCGCGCGCACCAACGGCTGCGCGGAGCGTTGCGAGCGTCGCCTCGGGTTGGGGCTGGTGCATGATGCCTTCGACCAGGATAAAGCCGACGTCATACCGGTTGCGTGCCCAGTCGAGCCACGGGTCCCAAAGCACCGCTTGCCGCTCGGCCAATGGCTCACCCGCCTCCGCACGGTAACATAGCAAATCACTTTCCCCATAAGCCGCGATTGAGGCGACAAAGCCCGCACGATCGGGCGCGATCCGGTCGATCGCCGCGTTGGCAAAGCCGGTCATCGGCATCAGTGCGGGGTCGATTGTCTCGCTGACCGCTTCCCACTCGGCAACCACTGCCTCGGCCAGCCGCCGTGTAGGTAAAGCGAGCTCGTTGCGGGTCGGCGTCTTAACCGGCCGCCCGTCCAGCCGCACGGCATGGCCGAAACTTGTCTGCTCGGTCGTTACTTCTTTCCAAAAACGCCTCATGGCTGGGGCGGGCTCTTCCATTTTCTTGCGAGAAAAACCGGGACAAGAATGAACTCGGCCAGCCCGGCAACAAAAAGCACATAGCCCGCTGCGCGCGGCAGTCCGAACGCCTCCCGCGCTATCACCGCAAGCCCGAGTACCAGCATCGCTGCGCCTGTAATCCGTATAATGTTGAGAACCAGAAAGCGGTACTGCGCCTTTGTGTCGTCATCGGGGGTCATCTCATTCCTTCCAGCAGCGCCGTCAGCTCGTCCATGCTTTCGGCAATGGCATCGGCACCCGCCTCGCGCAATTCGTCGGCGGGGTGATAGCCCCAGTTAACGCCAATAGTGCGCGTGCGGGCGGCTTTGCCCATGTGAATATCGTAGACTGTGTCACCGATGACGACAGCATTCGCGGCTTCCGTTCCCGCCTCGGCGAGCGCTTGATACACCATCGACGGGTGCGGTTTCGACGGGTGACGGTCGGCGGTCTGCAGGGTGACAAACAGACCCTTGATACCATGATGGTCGAGGCAGCGCTCCAGCCCCCGGTCCGACTTGCCGGTTGCAACGCCCAGAAGCCAGCCACCCTCCTCCATCGAGGCGAGCAGAGCTGCGACGCCATCATATAGCGGTTCATCCACCAAGCCATTGCTCCGCAACGTAAAAAACGCCGCTTTATACCGTTCCGCCATGTCGCGGTGAAGGTCGTCATCGGCATGGGGTAACAGCATCCGCATCGCCTCGACCAGCGACAGCCCGACGATCCGCCGCGTCGCATGCCGTGACGGTGGCGTCATCCCCGCCGCGTCAAAAGCATGCTCCATCGCCATGCAGATATTCGCCTGACTATCGACCAGAGTCCCGTCGCAATCGAAAATGGCGAGCATGTTTTTCACTTAGCCCTCCCCTTCACGAGCGGGGAGAGATCGCATCCGATGCGCAATCGCACGGTTTCCGGCCGCCTCTGCACCGCCAGCCGCCGCCATCCGTACTTCGGCGCTCTTGTTCTGGCCCAGCTTCACTGTGCTGCGCCAGGCGGTGATGCCGAGCTCGAACCCGGTTATACCGCGCAGCATCTTGTCGAAAAGACCATCGGACATCTTGTCGCGAGTCCAGACGGGCTTGGGTGCCAGCCGCCTTTCATTTGCTTCGGACAGGGCATCGGCTTGTGCGATCAGCGCTGCCTCATCCATTTGACGGGCGATGCCCTGCAGTTCGAGTGCGACATAGTTCCAGGTCGGCACCTGATCCGGAATTCCGTACCAGTCCGGGCTGATATAGCCGTCGGGGCCGTTTATGACGAAAAGCGCCTCCGCCCCATCGAGATGCTTCGTGATTGCATTGCCGCGCGCCAGATGGAACGCCAGCCTGTCCTCGTCCAGAAACACAAATGGCACATGCGCCACCCGCGGGCCGTCGGGCGTCGTCAGGAACAACATGCCGAAGCCGATTTCGACGGCAAAAGCGCGCATCGCTTCGCGGTCGTCCCAACGGAAGGCTGCATTGGGATGCATTATGGCTTCTTTCGGAGAGCGGACTTTTTGATCACCGGCTTTTTCCCGGCAATCTTCTTGCCCGTTGCCATCTGGCCCTTTTTCTTGTCCTTCGGCTTGTCAGTCACAGCACCGCGCGAACGCCTTTCACCCTTGCGTTCCTTGCGCGCCGATTTGGCAATGTTCGCCGCCACCCGCTTCTTGCCCTCTGCGGTTTCCGAAAATTTCGGTGCATCGAGCACGAGCGCATCGCCCAGTTCGATCTCAAATCCCAGATCGGCAAAGCTGTCCTGCATGTGCGGCGGGAGGTCGGCGCGGACATCGATCTGGTGACCGCCGGGATGATCGATTCGCAGCCGCCGGGCGTGCAGGTGCATCTTACGACTGATCGTACCCGTCAGAAACGCATCCTTGCCGCCATATTTTCCGTCACCCACAATCGGATGGCCTATGGCAGCCATATGTACGCGCAACTGGTGCGTGCGGCCGGTATAGGGCTGCAACTCGACCCAGGCGCAGGTATTGCCCGCGCGTTCTACGATCCGGTAGCGTGTGCGTGCTGTCTGCCCCTCCTTCTCGTCGACATGCATTTTCTCGCCGCCGCTGCCCGGCTGCTTGCCGATCGGAAGGTCGATAAAGCCGTCGGCGATGTCAGGCACACCGACCACCAAGGCCCAGTAAACCTTGCGCGCAGTCCGCGACGAAAAGGCCTTGGAAAAATGTCCCGCCGCGCGCGACGTCCGCGCCAGCAGCAGCGCGCCGGACGTGTCTTTGTCGAGCCGGTGCACCAGCTTTGGCCTGCTATCGAGTTCGAAGGAAAGCGCGTCGAGCAGACCGTCGACATGGTTCTCGGTCTTGGTACCCCCCTGCGTGGCCAGCCCCGCCGGCTTGTTAATCACCAGCGCCGCGTCGTCTTTATGGATTACCATGCCAAGCGCAAATTCGGCCTCGTCATCGCTCAACTCGCGCCGCCGCCGCACCGGTCGCGCACTTGCCGCAACCGGATCGGCGGGCGGCACGCGGATCGCTTGGCCCGCCTCCAACCGGTCGCCCGGCGTCGCGCGCCTTCCATCGACACGTAGCTGCCCTGTCCGGGCCCAGCGCGAAACGATGTTGAAAGACGCATCCGGCAGATGCCGCTTGAACCATCGGTCGAGCCTTATCCCGTCATCGTCAGGCGCGACGGTGAACTGGCGGATGCCCTTTTCGTCGGTCTTGCTCATGCCCATATTGTCTTCGCCGCAGTCAAGCCGAGGAACAATGCGCCAAGCGCCAGCAATACCGACGCCGCGGCGTAACCGGCTGCCAGCCCCATCTGCCCACGCTCGACCATCTGCATCATCTCCAGGCTGAAGGCGCTAAAAGTCGTAAAGCCGCCCAGCACGCCGACGCCCACAAACAACCGTAGCGATTCCGCCGAGTTATCGCCGCGTATCACCCATGCCGCAAGCACGCCCATGGCCAGCCCGCCCAGAACATTGGCCGCAAAAGTCGCCCACGGCCAGCCAGCGCCTGCATCAGGGATCGCGCCCGACAAGCCAAGGCTCAAACCTGCACCAATCGCGCCGCCGGACATGACAAGGATGATGGGATTCATAAGGTCCGCCTTAGCTGCGGTTGCGCAACATGGGAAGGCATGCCCTTCACGCCAGCCCATCCTGTCTCTCTATCGCTGCTGCAGCCACCTCCCGCACCGCCGCCCGCAACGCTGCTGGGGCAATCACGACAATCTCAGGCCCGATGCCGAGCACCAGCCTTGCACCCTGCTCCAGATTTTCGAAGGGCAGATCGAGCTCGGCCCAGCCATTGGCGTCGGGTGCCCGTGCATCCGCTACGGCCTTCGCCGCATAGGCGCCGAGCTCGGCCAGACGACGGCGCCCCTCGGTCGAAACCCACAGGCGTGCGGTTTCGGGGCGCAGTCCTTCCTCAAACCGTTTGAGCTGCGTCGCCCAATAGCCGGCAAGATCGAAGCCCGATGGCCGGTCGAACCGCTCCGCCTTGACGGTGAGGCTCTTTATCGCGCCTACGCGATATGTCCGGTAATCGCCATCGATCCGTCCAACCAGATACCAGCTCGCCCCCTTTTGCACCAATCCCATCGGGTCGACGAGGCGATTGCGCACGCCCTTCCAGCTTTCGTACCGTAGTGACAGCCGTTGCTGGTCGATCACCGCGCGGGCAATCGATGGCAGCCATGTAACCGGCTCCGCCGCGCGGTACCAGTCGGCAGGGTCGAGATGAAAGCGTCCCGCAATCCGGTCGGCAACGGCGCTGCCTTCGGGCGTCAGCGCGGCAAGTAGCTTGCCCCTCGCCCGCCCCGCCGCCGCACCCAGTCCCAACGCCGCCGCCTGTCCGGGCATTCCGATCATCAGCATCGCTTCGGCTTCGGAGGCATCCAAGCCGGTCAGCCTGGTCTTGTATCCGTCGAGCAGCGCGAACCCGCCACCCGGGCCGCGATCGCCATAGACCGGGACGCCTGCCGCACTCAACGCATCGATGTCGCGATAGATGGTGCGGATCGACACTTCGAATTCCCTGGCCAACTGCTCGGCGGTCAACCGCGCCCGCAATTGCAGGAGGATCAGGATCGACAAAAGGCGACTGGCACGCATGTATTTTCCCGGGCCTATAATAGCTGACATATTTTGTCAGTTATGCGCGGTTAAATCCGGATCACCATGAAGGCAAGGATCACCCCATGACTCACATCATCGACCGCCGCCTGCTGCTGCAAGGCGCTGCGGGCATCATTCTTACAGCGACAGGAGCCAAAGCCATGAACGATACCAGTTACTCCACCGCCAGGAAACCCGGCAAAATCACCGGCAATGGCGTGGGAGATTTCGATTTCCTGGCTGGCGAATGGAAAATTCGCCACCGCCGCCTGAAAGACGGAACCAACGATATCTGGGAGGAATCGGTTAGCGGCGCGACCGTCCACCGCGTGCTCGACGGCATGGGCAGCATCGAGGAGCTACGCAAACCCGATGGCAGTTTTCTGGGAATGGGTGTCCGCGTCTGGTTGCCGCAAGAAAAAAAATGGGCAGACCATTGGACGAGCGCCGCAAACGGTGTCGTCAACCCGCCGCAAAAGGGCGAATTTATAGATGGTGAAGGCGTGTTCATCTCCGACGAGGAGGTTGACGGCATCAAATGGCTCTACCGCGGCGTGTGGGACAAAATCACCCCCACATCATGTCGCTGGCATCAATCGAGCAGCAAGGATGGCGGCAAGACGTGGGAGTGGAACTGGTGGATAGACTGGACGCGGGTCAGCTGACACGCTTCACGCGCACATAGCCACCATTACCGACCTGCATCAGGAACCCGCCGATCGCACCGCGTTTGATCTTGACCTTGCGCCCTTCGCGCAAAACGCTCTGTGTCGGTTCGGTAGTCTCCCAAACCGCGCCCTCGGGGATCGTGAACTGGTATTTGCCGTATCCGACAGGCGTTACGGACGAGAATGTCGTTTCTATCGTGGTGAACTCGTCCTCCTGATCATTGTCGAAGAAAGGCAATTTGGGGAGGAGGAATCCGAACAGCGACCGCTTGGTCTTGCGCACCTCCGCACGGTCGAGGATCACAATATCCTTGGCATCCGCCGCCTGCTGCATCTTTGCCGCCGCCGCATCATAACAGGCAAGCCGCGCCGCGCTATCGGCAATTGTCTTGCATCCGACAAGTTCGGTATAGACCTGCGGCCGGGCCACATCATTGTCTTTGGCGATGGCAGGTGTAGTGCCCATAAGGGCCAAAAGCAGGATATGGGTTGCCCGTAACTTCATCGATCCCTCCTTGGATTGTCCGATGCTTAGCGCCAACCGCTGCGCGGCGCCAGCGGAAGTGATAAGGTGGCAAGTAGGTTGGGAATGTCTGCGTGTCCGCTTGTCGAATCGCGTGACCTATGCTGGGTTAGCCACAGATCGGGGATTGCGACATGACCGGACAAGTTATTGCAGTCGCGATGGATAGCAGTCATCGCTTCTCGAAGGTCATTGTGTCCGAGATTACGATTGTTGCCGGACTCGGTGTAGACGGCGACGCACACCAAGGCGTGACGGTTAAGCATCGTTCGCGAGTCAGGGCTGATCCGACACAGCCCAATCTTCGCCAAGTGCATCTGATCCACTCTGAACTGTTCGATGAAATTGCAGAGCAGGGTTTTCGTGTCGGTCCGGCTGATTTGGGTGAGAACATCACGACGAAAGGGATAGACTTGCTCGGACTCCCGCAGGGAGCACGGCTGAAGTTTGGCGGGGGAGTCGTTCTGGAAGTGACAGGCCTCCGCAATCCCTGCGCCCAGATCGATGGTTTTCAAAAAGGTTTGCTTTCGGCGGTGCTCGGTCAAGGGCCAAACGGCAAACTTGTCCGAAAGTCCGGCGTAATGTCCGTGGTATTGAGCGGCGGGCAGGTGCGCGCCGGTGATCGCATTGTTGTCGAGTTGCCCGAGCCGCCATTCTTGCCGCTTGAGCGGGTATAACCCGACGCGCTCGCATGACGGCAATGGGATCGCGTCCGGACGGTCCAATTGGCGTAAAGAATTGCGGCTAGCTAAGTTTTTTGGTCGGCGCCAGAATTGAAGTTAGGAACTGGGCTGCTTTGCCTGCGGCCTTTCTTTCAGAGGGGGCGGTGGGGCTCAAAATCTCTGTACAGCCCCTCTTCGCCGCGACCAGGCGGCCCTTCGACAGGCTCAGGACTGCCAAGTCTTCTGTCTCTCTCCCGTGAAGGAGCGAGGATCAGAACTGCAAAAAACAGGGCGGCACCTCTGCCGCCCCAGTCGCTTCGGTCTGTGTAACGCTCAGCGGCCGTTATTGGCCACGATATCCACGGCGGTACCGCCGCCGGGGGTTGCGTTGAAAGTGATGAAATAGGCGCCGCCGTCATGGTCCCGCACGCCGCCCAGGACATGCTCGCCAGCGCGCAACTGATGTTCGGCGCTATAGCCCGACTTGCGGGCGCGGGTGTAATAATAGTCGATGACATTCTGCATCGAGGCAGATGTGGTGAATGTTGCCACCCGGATATCGCAGATGCCGCCATCGACGCCGCCAGCCTCTTTCACGCGGCCACGCGGATAGACGGGAAATTCGGCAGGCATGCGGTTTGCCCAGCCTGCCCCATATTGCAACTTGGCATCGCATGTCCCCTTGCCGCGGGTAACGCCCTGATCCGCGGCAAGGGAGCCAAGTGTTGTGGCGCGTTTCTCTCCGCAATTGGTGCAATCTTCGGCTGCGACCACCGTTGCTTTCGGCGCGCGCATCAGTTTTGCGCTATCCAGCGCCTCGATCGAGGCATCGCCATCATAGCCACTGTCGGGCGGCACTGCACCGGACAGTGGCCGGTTGGCTTCCTTGACGGTGTTGACATTGGCACTGTCGGTCAGGTCGGGATCGACCAGGATGCGGTCGTTGAGCGCGGCGTTCATTTCGGGATCGCTACCCTTGCCGACAAGCTTGCTGTCCAGCTCGGCAACCGCTGCTTCATTGCTGTCCTCTTTGCCGCAGGCGGCAAGCGGCAAGGCCAGCGCCACGCCCAGCAAAAGCGGCAGGGTGAGACGCGGGAAACGGCGCATGATGCTGGCTCCTCTATATTTCATGACTCAGTGCTGCGTCGGCCACCGCAGAAAAACCAGCCTTAAAGGTGGTTAACAGCAAGGCCGAGTCGGATTTACCGTCATGAATCCGCCGCCTTGTGCCAGCGCGGGACAGCGCATCGCTCAAAGATGAACAGCGCGGGAAGCTTCGCCTATCGCACTTCGCCACGATAGCTGATGGCGCGTTTCGCGCCCGGTGCGATCGCGTCGGCGAAAACCCAGCGCACATGGGTCACGTCCTGCGCCTCGGCCGCCCGCTCGATATCGGCGGTGCCTTCGGCGTTCTTCGTCTTGACCTTCAATTGCGCGAGCTTGCCCCAGGTCGTGCCGCCATCGACCGACACGTCGGCCCAGTCTTCGGCAACCGAGGTAAATTTGACGGCCGCGGGGATAGGGTTGGTGGCGCGAAAACCGCTCGCCGGTTCGGCGCCATTATTGATAACCTCCAGCGTGAAAAGCACTTTGTCACCGGGCACGACGACAACGCTTTTGGGCGTATGCAGCGTCACCTGCTCCTTACCCGAGGCGTCGACAGTAACCCGTTCGATCTTCACATCGCTGGTCAGCGCGACGGGCGACGGCGCCGCGCTTCGCGCCTGCGCGCGGGCATCAAATGACATGATGCCTGACAGCAATGACACCGCGAGTGCCGCTGAACAGATCGCCTGTGTAATTCTCGTTTTCATTTCAGTCCCACCAGATTGCCTATCCACATCGGGTCGCAGTCCCATTATCGACGCCTCATGGTTAACAGCCGGTAAAAAATCGGGCAATTACCAGATATGGCGAACGGCTCGCCTGTTTCCCCGGCACCTCCCTCACGCAAGACCGATAGGCCTGTGTCAAGTCCCCGGTCAGCCGCGAAAAACGACCTGTTCGTTAGCGCTATGGTAACCAAAGCAGTTTAGGTTCCCTTTTCCATGAATGGCATTTCGACTTCGCAGGAAAAGGGCTGACAGCAATGGCGGTCGCGCGACTCTTCAAGAATTTCCCCGGCATGGGAGCAGCCGATGGGACGGACAACGGCTCCGCGGCCATCATCACGCCCGCCGATTCCGTCCGCAGGCTTGAGGTGCTGAACGATTTCGAACAGGCGGGCATAGGCTGGCTTTGGGCGACCGATGCCGATGCGCGGCTGATCTACATCTCCGAAAATGCGGCGGATAAGCTGAACCGGCCGATCGGCGACCTTTTGGGACAGCAGCTGACCGCGCTTTTCGAAACCGACAGCGAAAATGCCAGCGAGCGGTCTGATCGTCCGCTCAATTTCCAACTGACCGCGCGCAACAAGATCATCGACCAGACCGTCCGCTTCGCGCTGGCCGGGCCTGCGGGCGAAGGGCGGCAAACCTGGTGGTCGATTTCGGGGCATCCCAAGTTTGACAAGTCGGGTGACTTCCAAGGCTATCGGGGCAGCGCCAAGGACATCACGACCGAATATGAGCGCAAGCTGGTCGACTCGCGCCTTGCCGAATATGATTCGCTGACCGGCCTTGCCAACCGCCACCGCATGGACAAGCGGCTGGAAGGCATCCTCGCCGCCTATAAAACTGCGAAGCGCAGCTGTACGCTCGTCATGCTCGACCTCGACCGGTTCAAGCACGTCAACGACACGCTGGGCCATCCTGCGGGCGACGATCTGCTCTGCCAGGTAGCACGCCGGATTGAGCGCGTAGTCGGGCAACGCGGCGAAATCGGACGACTGGGCGGCGATGAATTCCAGATCATCCTGCCCGACCTCGACGATCGCGGCAAGCTGGGTGAGCTTGCCAACAAGATCATCCAGATCCTCTCGCAACCCTACAGCATAGACGACAAGCGCGCGACGATCGGTACCTCGATCGGCATCGCGATCTCGCCCTATGACGGTATCGACAAGCTAGACCTTGTCGACAATGCCGACCTTGCGCTCTACGCCGCGAAAAATGGCGGGCGCGGGCAGTTCCGCTTCTACTCCGCCGACCTCAAGGACGAAGCGGCCGAACGCCGTCTGCTCGAAGAGGGCCTGCGCGACGCACTCGCTGCGGAAGAGCTGGAGCTGCATTACCAGCCCGTGGTTCGCACCGAAGACAATATGGTTGTCACCTTCGAGGCGCTGATGCGCTGGGAACATCCCGAGCGCGGGCCGATCAGCCCCGACGTCTTCGTGCCGATTGCCGAAGAGTCCGACCTTATCAACCAGCTGGGCGCATGGGCGCTCAACCGCGCGTGCCGCGACGCGATGGCCTGGCCAAAGTCGGTGCGCGTCGCGGTCAACGTCTCCGCCGCGCAGTTCGCGCATTCCGACCTGATCGAGATCGTCGCGCACGCGCTCGAAAGCTCTGGGCTGGAGGCAAACCGCCTCGAACTCGAACTCACTGAAAGCGTGTTCATGGGCGATGGCGAGACCGTTGACGACATCTTTCGTGCGCTCAAGGACCTCGGCGTCCGCCTCGCCCTCGATGATTTCGGCACTGGCTATTCGTCGCTCAGCTATCTGCGCGCCGCGCCATTCGACAAGATCAAGGTTGACCGCACCTTTGTCGACGACTGCACACAAAAGGACCATAACAGCGCCAAGATCATCGCCGCGATCATCGGCCTGTCCGATGCGCTCGGTATGGAAACCACGGTGGAGGGGGTCGAGGCCTTCGACCAGCTCGAAGTCGTCAAGTCCAAGGGCGCGCGCTTTATCCAGGGCTGGATCTACTCCAAGGCGCTGACGCAGGAAGCACTCGTCGCGCGAATGAAAAGCGGCGAACTGCGCATCGAGCCCGACGGCCCCGACCGCCACCGGCCCGAACGCCGCTCGGTCTTCCGCCGCATCGGTGTCATCCACGACGACCACCGCTACGAAGCATTGATGCGCAACCTGTCGAAGACCGGCGCACTGATCGACGGCCTGCTTGGCGTCCCTGCCGACACCGGTCTGGTGCTCGACCTTGGCGGCGGCCAGCTTGTCGTGTGCACGGTGACGCGCGTGCAGGACGCGATGATCGCGGTCGAATTCGAAACCCCGCTGGTCAGCGACGGTGCCGGCGGTCTGTGCACCCGCCACCGCGTATCACCCTATATCCTCGCCGCAGCCGAGCTTCAGGCCGACACCCCGCGTAGCAAGCCGATATTCATGCAAGTCGCCGCCGTAGGTACCAGTGGCGCCATGGATTTCGACGACTGAAACCCGCAGGCGGTATGGGTTGGTGCCTGCTATATGCGCGCAGCAACCCTTGCATGAAACCGGCTTGCCGCAACGCCTCGTTCCAAGCCGCAGCAAATTCAGGCGAGCGACGTTGCAGACGGTAGGCCGATGTTTTCGACATACCCGCCATCAGTGCTGCCTCGCGCACGCACCCGGTGATGGACAGGTGTCGAAGGAACTGCTCGACACGGACGATATTCCAGCCATCATGCCGGATGCGGTGTCCGCTCAGTGGACAACGGGGGTTGTGTTTTTGGTTCATATCGGTTCTCCATCTGATTCACAGATAACCGATATGGTTTATTTTAGGAAAGTTTCGCCAGGTCAAACTCGTACCTGCTAAAATTTCCATCCGAAGCCCACGGTCGGTCCGATGTCCCATGTGGAATAGCTCTTCCCGACCCGGCTCGAATCGTTGCGTTCGAACGAAATGCCAAAATCGAAGCCGCCATTGTCGGCAATGGCCCAGCTCAACCCGGCATTGGTGACAAAATTCACGTCGTCGCGACCATCGCTCGCGCCGCCGGTGTAGAAGCGTGCTTGAACCGTCTGGTCGATGGCCCATGACAGGCGTTCATTGATGTCTCCTGACAGCTTCAACGTCGTTCCAAAACGATTTTGCTCGATCGTCTTCAGGGTCGCTTCGCGCCTTACGGCATGTACGTCTATTGTCAGGGCGGCGGATTTGAGGTCGAACTTGGTCGTCACGCCCGCCGTGAAATTATGCAGTGTTACCAGACGCTCGCCGAAAAACTTGTCGTAAACCAGCGCTGGCGTGTAATGAAGATAGGGCGCGGTATTGCCCAGTTTGGGCTCCACTATTTTGACGCCCACCCGGGCCAGCGTCGTCGATCCGTCATTTTCCGAATGCCGGGTGTAGAAATCTGCATCCGCATATAGCCGCGCAAATGGCCTGACCACTCCAGAAGATTTGCGCCAGTCGATCTGCATGGATGGCAAAGCATGAAATGCCTGTTTGCGCCCCGTGCCGGCATTCTCGACGTTGCTGTTGAACGTGAAGGGCAGAGTCAGGCTGATTTCGAACTCTTTCGGTTTTGGCGGCGCTCCACCGTCCAGCCCGACAACCATCGCCGGTTCCGGATCTTCGATTCTGTCCAACATGTCTATCCGCCGGTCGATGCGCTGGACAGAGGTATCGGCATCTTGACCGTACACAGGCTGGGTGGCCGAAAAGACTATTGCCACTATAAACAAGCGTCTCTGGTTCATTGTGTAAAACCTCCCATATTGTGGGCGCCTACACCCGACCACAGGTTTCGACATGTGACCCACATCACGCTTTTGTGAAATCAATAGGCCGGGAACAAGAAGGCTGCGCGGGACGACAATGCGGGGAAGCAGGGTATTTTGCTTTAGGCGAATCCTCCCGCTCGACTTGCGATGGGAGAATTAGAACTCCGTGTCCTCTGCGCCTCCGCGCCAACAATATCCCCCGGCCCCTTGCCCACCGCCCTGCTTCACGCTAAGGCGCGCGCAGTTTTCGATTCTCCCGCTTTCCCGCCGGTTTGAGGCGCAAATTGCGTCCTGTCCCCATCGGCAAAAGCCATTATCTAAGGGGTAAAATATGACCGCCATCGGACTAGACAGCCTGCAGACACGTTCCACCCTTACCGCCGGGGGCAAGTCGGTCGATTATTTCTCCATTCAGAAGCTGTCGGAGAAGCTGGGCGATGTCTCTCGGTTGCCATTTTCGATGAAGGTATTGCTCGAAAATCTGCTCCGTTTTGAAGATGGCGGTTTTACCGTATCTGTGCAGGATATCCAGGCGATGGTCGACTGGCAGGCGGACCCCAAATCCACGCGTGAAATCCAGTATCGCCCTGCCCGCGTGCTGCTGCAGGATTTTACGAGCGGTCCCTGCGTCGCCGATCCTGCCCCGATGCGCAGTGCGGTGAACAGCCTCTGGGGCGCGCCGCCGAGGATCACTCGCCTCGTGTCTGTCCACCCCTGCGCCCATTCGCCGTCCTCAGACGCGCCTGCTGGGCATCCCCCGCCGCCCG
>JACVCM010000007.1:26240-58649 GCA_016742125.1 Sphingomonadaceae bacterium
GGGGGGGGGGGGGGGGGGGGGGGGGGGGGGGGGGGGGGGGGGGGGGGCGCGGGGGAGTCGGGGCGCCAAGCTCGCCGAACCCGACAAGAAGCCGAACCGTCAAACCAAGACCGAGCCGCAACAGCCGCAGAAAAAAAGTGCAGCCCAGAATCGTCCGCTCGGGCTCGAGCTCTCCGCCGTCAGCGAAGATTTGCGCCGCCGTTCCAAGCTTCGGGAAAACCTGAAGGGTCTCGTCGTCACGTCCGTCGATCCGGAGTCGAACGCGGCCGAGCAGAATGTCGAAATCGAATATCAGCGGAATGCCGAGCGCTATGATTTCCTGAAATGGGGATCGAAATCGCTTAACAACTTCAAGGCGGTGCCCCCCGGAACAGGCATTTGCCATCAGGTCAATCTGGAGCACATCGCGCAGGCGGTGTGGACCAGCGAGACTGCCGATGGCGCGACCATCGCCTATCCCGATACCTGCGTTGGCACCGACAGCCATACCACAATGATCAACGGCCTTGGCGTGCTTGGCTGGGGCGTTGGCGGGATTGAGGCAGAGGCGGCGATGCTGGGGCAACCGGTGTCGATGCTGATCCCCGAAGTGGTGGGTTTCAAGCTGACCGGCGCATTGGCCGAGGGTGTGACCGCGACCGACCTCGTGCTGACCGCAACGCAGATGTTGCGCGCCAAGGGTGTGGTCGGGCGCTTTGTCGAATATTATGGGCCTGGGCTGCAATCGCTGAGCCTGGCCGACCGTGCGACGCTGGCCAATATGGCCCCCGAATATGGCGCGACCTGCGGTTTTTTCGGCATTGACGAAAAAACGCTCGACTATCTGCGCCTGACCGGACGCGACGAGGATCAGATTGCGCTGGTCGAGGCCTATGCCAAGGAGCAGGGGTTGTGGGCATATGCCGACATGGCGGACCCGGTGTTCACCGACACGCTCGAACTCGACATGGCGACGGTGGTGCCGTCGCTGGCGGGCCCGAAGCGGCCGCAGGACAAGGTTGTGCTCACGCAAGTCGACGATGTGTTCAACGGCGAACTGTCGAGCGTTTACAAGCATGATGGCTTCAAGCGTGCCGCGGTCGAAGGCAAGGACCATGACATTGGCGACGGCGACGTGGTGATCGCCGCCATCACCTCTTGCACCAATACGAGCAACCCAAGCGTACTTGTCGCCGCTGGGTTGGTTGCGAAAAAGGCGAACGAGCGCGGATTGAAGCCCAAGCCCTGGGTAAAGACGTCGCTGGCCCCGGGGTCGCAGGTGGTAACCGATTATCTCGTCAAGGCTGGTTTGCAGGAGCATCTCGACGCGGTCGGGTTCAACCTTGTCGGCTATGGCTGCACCACCTGTATCGGTAATTCCGGGCCGCTGGCCGAGCCGATTTCGAAAGCTATTAACGGCAATGACATCGTCGCCGCCTCGGTTCTGTCGGGCAACCGCAACTTCGAAGGCCGCGTGTCGCCCGACGTGCGTGCGAACTTCCTGGCCTCGCCGCCGCTGGTAGTAGCCTATGCGCTCAAGGGCACGGTGACCGAGGATTTTACCACGACCCCGATCGGTACCGGTTCCGACGGCGCAGATGTGTTCCTAAAGGATATCTGGCCGAGCAATCAGGAAGTGCACGACGTCATGACCGCGAATATCGACCGGTCGATGTTCACCGCCCGCTACGCCTCGGTCTACCAGGGCGACGAACATTGGCAGAAGATCCAGGTCGAAGGCTCCGACACCTATCAATGGCGCGCGGGCTCGACCTATGTCGCCAACCCGCCCTATTTCGACGGCATGAGCATGACGCCCGCGCCGGTGACGGACATTATCGAGGCCAAGCCGCTGGCGATCCTGGGCGACTCGATCACCACCGACCATATTTCGCCGGCCGGTTCGATCAAGGCCGACTCGCCAGCGGGAAAATTCCTTATGGAACATCAGGTTAGCAAAGCCGATTTCAATAGCTACGGCGCACGCCGCGGCCATCACGAAGTCATGATGCGCGGTACATTTGCCAATATCCGCATCAGGAATGAAATGGTCCCCGGAATCGAAGGCGGCATGTCGAGCTATAATGGCGAGGTCATGCCTATCTACGACGCCGCCATGAAGCACAAGGCCGATGGCACGCCGCTCGTTGTCATTGCCGGCAAGGAATATGGCACCGGATCAAGCCGCGACTGGGCGGCGAAGGGCACCAACCTCCTGGGCGTCCGCGCGGTCATCGTCGAAAGCTTCGAGCGCATCCACCGCTCGAACCTCGTCGGCATGGGCGTGTTGCCTTTGCAGTTCCTGGAAGGCGAAAGCCGCTTGACGTTAGGCCTCACCGCCGATGACAGCTTCACGATCACCAGCGTCGGGATGCTCCAGCCGCGCCAGACCGTGACCGTTCAGGTCACCCGAAAGGATGGCAGCACGTTCAACTTCGATACGCTCTGCCGGATCGACACCGCCAACGAGCTCGAATATTTCCTGAACGGCGGCATCCTGCACTATGTGCTGCGGAAGCTCGCGGCTTAAACCCGCGACAAGATCGACAGCGCCGCTTTCAAATGCGGCGCGTCTATCATCTTGCCGTCGAGCTGGAGAACCCCCGCACCAGGGTTCGCCGCGAAGGCGCCAACCACGGCCTGGGCATGTGCGATTTGCTCGGATGAAGGTGTGAACCCGGCGTTGATTGCGTCTACTTGCGAGGGATGAATGGCCAGCATTCCGGTGAAACCGTCCCTCGCCGCCCGCATTACATAAGCGGATAGTCCCGCTTCGTTGCTGATATCGGGAAATACGGTGTCAATGGCGGCAACCCCGGCTGCATGGGCGGCAAACAGCGTCAGGCTGCGCACCATCTCATAAGGTGCGGTATAGCCGCCATCCGTCTCCCGCGAAGTCGCCGCGCCGACTGCCGCAGGCAAATCCTCGGCACCCCAGCTTACACCCGCCAGATAATGCGAAACCTCGCGCAGGGTGCCAAGGTCGAACACAGCGCCGGGCGTTTCGGTCGCAATCGGCAGGATCGGCGGCGCTTCACCATCGGGATTGTCCGCCACTGCAGCCGCCTCGGCGCGCAGCCAGTTGATCGAACGCGCGCCCTCCGCTTTGGGCAACACAATGCCGTCGGGCACATAGGCTAGCACCGAGGCGAGATCGTCATGCGTCAAATGGCTGTCCTGCGGGTTGACGCGGACGAAGACAGGCACGGGCCGGTCGCCGGACAGCCACTCCGCCGCCGCCTCGCGCGCCGCTACCTTGCGATCAAGCGCGACTGAGTCTTCGAGGTCGATTATAATCGCGTCGGCACCACTGGCCGAAGCCTTGGCAAAGCGTTCGGGCCGGTCGCCGGGGACAAAGAGGAGGGAGCGCAGTTTCATGCCGCCCTTATGGCCTTCGCCCGGGCTGATGGCAATCTAGGCCTTCTTCAGCAACGCCGCGCGTTCGCAACTGCACACCAATTCGTCGCGCTGGTTGAGGCAACGGTGGAGGAAGGTCACCACGCCTGCGTCGGGCCGCGACTTGCTTTCCTTGAGCGCTATGACTTCGGTTTCGGCCCGCAGAGTGTCGCCGAGGAACACCGGCTTGGGCATGACCAGCTTGTCATAGCCGAGGTTCGCCACCAGCGTGCCCAGCGTGGTATCGCCCACCGAAAGCCCGACCATCAACGCAAAGGTGAAGGTGCCGTTGACGAGGATCTGCCCAAACTCGCTCGCCTTTGCCGCTTCGGCGTCAATATGGAGCGGTTGCGGGTTATGCGTCATCGTTGAGAAGAGAAGGTTATCCGTCTCGGTCACCGTACGGCGGATTTCGTGCTCAATGGTGTCGCCGATTTGCCATTGGTTGAAAAAACGCCCCGCCATTACTGTTCCTCCGCCTCCACCCGCACCAGCAGCGCCTCAACCTGCACCTGCGCCCCCGCTTCGGCGTTGAGTTCCGCCACCACCCCGTCGAACGGCGCGGCGAGGGTGTGTTCCATCTTCATCGCTTCGAGCGTGAGGAGTTTCTGGCCCTTGGTGACTTGGTCCCCCGCCGCAACCTCGACCGCGATGATGCGGCCCGGCATGGGAGAGAGGATAAAACCGTCGGAGCCGCCGCCATCACCGCTCCCGCGCGGCGCATGGAGGGCAACACGATAGGCGTAGCCACGGTCGAACTTGATGATTTCATGACCGTCACGGGTCGCGCGCGCGTAGTTGTTCGCGTGAACATACCAGAACGGCATCGGCGCTTCCCGCGCTTCGCCATCGACGTCCAATGTTACCGTCCGCCTCGGCGCAGCGTTCAGGCGCAGCCCGGACATCTCCAGCGCACCGCTGGCGGCCTTCTCGGTATCCACCAGCAAATGGATTGTCGCTTCAAGCGCATCGTCGCTGAGCGGCGGCTTGGTAGTCAGCTCTTCCTGCCGCGCCGCGATAAAATTGGTGTCGACTTCACCTGCGGCAAAGGCTGGCTCCGCAAGCAATCTGGCGAGAAATCCGGCATTGGTCTTTACCGGCCACAAATCGGCACCGGCACATTGGTTTTGCAAGTCGCGCAGCGTTTCGGCGCGGCTGCTCGAATGGGTAATGATCTTGGCAATCATGGGATCGTAAAACGGCGAAATTTCATCGCCCGACTGAAGGCCGAGATCGACCCGCATGGCATTGATTTCCATATGGCTGAGGGTGCCGATGCTGGGGAGAAAGCCGGTGGTCGGGTCCTCCGCATAGAGCCGCGCTTCCATCGCCCAGCCATTGATGCTCAGTTCCTCCTGTCGCTTCGGCAAAGCTTCCCCGCTCGCCACGCGGAGTTGCCATTCGACCAAGTCGACGCCAGTAATTTCCTCGGTCACCGGATGTTCGACCTGCAGGCGGGTGTTCATTTCCATGAACCAGATGCGGTCGGTGCGCAGGCCTTCGGACGCGTCAGCGATAAACTCGATCGTGCCTGCGCCGACATAGTCAACCGCCTTGGCCGCGCGCACGGCGGCAGCGCAAAGCTGTTCGCGGGTCGCCTCGTCCATGCCCGGTGCGGGGGCTTCCTCGATCACCTTCTGGTGCCGTCGCTGAAGCGAGCAGTCGCGTTCGAACAGGTGGACGATATTACCGTGCGTGTCGCCGAAGACCTGCACCTCGATATGGCGCGGGCGCTGGATATATTTTTCGATCAGCACATGATCATTGCCGAACGAGGCCGCCGCCTCGCGCTGGCACGAGGGAAGGCTATCTGCAAAGTCCTCCGCCGCCTCCACCTTGCGCATCCCCTTCCCGCCCCCGCCCGCGACCGCCTTGATCAGCACGGGATAGCCGATTTCGGCAGCGCGCTCGGCGAGGAAGGCGGGGTCCTGATTCTCGCCCATGTAGCCGGGCGTGACGGGCACGCCCGCGTCGCTCATCAGTTTCTTGGCCGCATCCTTCAGACCCATCGCGGTGATGCTGGCCGGGCGCGGGCCGACCCAGATCAACCCCGCATCGATCACCGCCTGCGCGAACTCCGCGTTTTCGGAGAGGAACCCATAACCCGGATGGATCGCCTCCGCGCCCGTGGCCTTGGCGGCAGCGATGATTTTTTCGCCCACCAGATAGCTCTCCCGCGCTGGAGACGCCCCGATATGAACCGCCTCATCCGCCTGCCGGACGTGCAGCGCCCTGGCATCGGCATCCGAATAGACCGCGACCGTGCGGATGCCCATCGCCCGCGCGGTGCGGATGATGCGGCAGGCAATTTCGCCGCGGTTGGCGATGAGGAGGGATTGGATCATTTCGTCTCAACCATTTCAAATGCTCTAAGAGTTTCGTAGTTCATCTGTCTCAAGAGAGCGTACAAATACGGATAGGTGACGGTAAGCTTTCCATCTCCAATCTTGTAGGAGATACCTTCCATTTCGAAACCCCAATCCTTGATCAACAGGGATTGCTCAATTTCATCTAACAATCGTGGTCGAATGTGATCTTGATGCGCAGCCAGCTTATTTCGAATGTCACGGATCAAGCCAAAGCGAGTCAGTCTGGAAACGTCAACTTTCTCTTGATCTTCTGGGGATCGCATTGGCTGATGTGCGATTTCCTTCCTCCACCAATCCTTAAAGGGAATGTAGTCGTACTTCATACCCTGTCCTGATTCAGACAGCACAGGCGAGAAAGCAACACCGAGCGGATTCTTCTGAATTTGGAATCCCACTAGCGGGAACAGAAGCTCCATTTTCCTGCCATTCTTGTACATCGCAGGCGTTGGAAATTTTCTAGTTTTCAACTGAGGCTGAATCCACGAATTGTTGAAAACATTCCACATTTCGATTGCCATGTATAGGCAGACACTAGGCTCTTGATCTACGACGTTGTGCAAAACCTGAAGACGCTTCAGGCTCCCCTCCACAATCAGTTTTCGCTCATCACTGGTCAGACTTCGTTCGTTAGCGGGTGGCTTTTCCATACTCACATCCGGAACACCCCAAAGCCCCGCTCCTCGACCGGCGTTCCTAGCGTCGCCGCGAACGCCAGCCCCAGCACGTCCCTTGTCTGCGCAGGATCGATAATCCCGTCGTCCCACAGCCGCGCTGTCGCGTAGTATGGGTTGCCTTCATCCTCATATTTTTGCCGCACCGGGGCCTTAAAGGCTTCGGCTTCCTCGGGCGTCCATTTGTCGGCGTCGCGGTGGACGGTCGCCAGCACCGATGCCGCCTGCTCGCCGCCCATCACGCTGATCCGCGCATTGGGCCAGGTGAAGAGGAAGCGGGGGGAGTAGGCGCGGCCGCACATGCCGTAATTGCCCGCGCCGAAGCTGCCGCCGATCAGGACCGTCACCTTGGGCACGGTCGCGGTGGCGACGGCGGTGACGAGTTTTGCGCCGTGTTTCGCAATCCCCTCCGCCTCATATTTGCCGCCGACCATGAAGCCGGAGATGTTCTGGAGGAACAGCAGCGGCACGCGGCGTTGCTGCGCGAGTTCGATGAAATGCGCGCCCTTGACCGCAGACTCGCTGAACAGCACGCCGTTGTTCGCAAGGATCGCGACCGGCATCCCCCAGATATGCGCAAAGCCGCAGACGAGCGTGGCACCATAATGCGCCTTGAACTCGTGGAACTCGCTGGCGTCAACGATGCGCGCTATCACCTCGCGAACATCATAGGGCGCGCGGACGTCATCGGGGATGATGCCGTAAAGCTCTTCCGGGTCGTATTTGGGGGGTCTTGGCTCCTTCATCCCGTTCGTGCTGAGCTTGTCGAAGCACGGCTCAGCTGTGCCGCCCTTCGACAGGCTCAGGGCGAACGGAGAGGCGAGATGGCTGACAATGTCTCTTACAATCGTCAGCGCATGTTCGTCGTTCTCGGCGAGATGATCGACGACGCCAGACTTGCGCGCATGGAGATCGCCGCCGCCCAGATCCTCGGCGCTAATCTCTTCCCCCGTCGCGGCCTTCACCAGTGGAGGCCCAGCAAGGAAGATCGTCCCCTGGTTGCGGACAATCACCGTCTCGTCGGACATGGCGGGAACATAAGCTCCGCCCGCCGTGCAGCTGCCCATCACGCAGGCGATCTGCGGAATGCGCCGCGCGGACATGTTCGCCTGGTTGAAGAAGATGCGCCCGAAATGCTCGCGGTCGGGGAACACCTCGGCCTGGTGCGGCAGGTTCGCGCCGCCCGAGTCGACGAGGTAGATGCACGGCAACCGGTTCTCGAGCGCGATCTCCTGCGCGCGGAGATGCTTCTTCACAGTCAGCGGATAATAGGTGCCACCCTTCACCGTCGCATCGTTGCAAACGATCATGCACTGCCGCCCCGACACGCGGCCGATGCCGCAGATCAGCGAGGCGCCGTGGACATCACCCTCATACATGCCGTTGGCCGCAAGCTGGCCAATCTCCAGGAATGGCGATCCGGGATCGAGCAAGCGCTCTACGCGTTCGCGCGGCAGCAGCTTGCCGCGCGCCACATGCCGCTCACGCGACTTCTCATTCCCGCCGAGCGCCGCCTCTGCAACGCGCGCCCAAAGCTGTTCCTTCAGCGCACGGTTATGCGCGACGCGGGCCTTGGTCGCAGGATCTTCGGGGTTGTAGGTGCTGGTCAGGACGGGCGCAGTCATGCACCCCTCTATAGCCGCTTGTCGCCGATGCGAAACGTAATTTTATTGCGCAGCTGTGACCAACGCAGCGGGCGGCGTGTAGTGCACCTGGGCACCCGGCCCAAGCGGCAGGTCCAGCGCAACCCACGCAACCGTCATGCTGATCCCTGCGACCATGAAACACAAGGCATAGGGTAGCATGAGGGCCAGCATCGATCCGACCCCGAAATCCTTGTCCCAACGGCGCGCGAAGGAGAGAATGAGCGGGAAATAGCTCATCAAGGGCGTCATGATATTGGTGTAGCTGTCGCCCATGCGATAGGCTGCGGTGGTCATTTCGGGGCTGATGCCAAGCAGCATGAACATGGGTACCACGACCGGCGCAAGCGCGCTCCATTTCGCGCTGGCCGAGCCGATAAACAGGTCGAGGATCGACGACAACAACAAGACGCTGACCAGCAGAAATGGCGCGGACAGGCCGAATTCTTTCAGCACGATCGCCCCGTCGATGGCGATGATGGGGCCGAGCCGCGACCAGTTGAACATCGCAACAAAATGTGCGGCGAAAAAAACAAAGACGATATAGGGTGCCATCGACCGGATGCCCTCCTGCATCATGCGAAGCGCATCGCTGCTCGACCGTACGCTACCCGCGCCGATGCCGAAGGCGATACCCGAACTTACGAACAGGAAAAAGAATCCGGCGATCAGCGCCGAATAGAAAGGCTGCATCTGGGCGGTGCCTTCCTTGGTCTCATCAAGCAGCGGGGTGTAGCCGGGGAACAATGTCAGCGCCGCGAACGAAGCCACCACGACAAGTGCCGCAACCCCTGCAAAGCGCAGTCCCTTGCGCTCGGCTTCGGTGATTTCAGACTTGGCCAGCTCAGCCTTGATTTCCTCATCGGGTTCCTTGCCCCAGGCTCCAAGGCGCGGTTCAATAATGCGGTCGGTGACGAACCAGATAATGGGGGTGAACAGCAGCACGATAGACAGGATGAACCACCAGTTGCCGACCGGGTTCATCGTCCAGCCCGGCTCGACAATCCGAGCGGCCTCCTGCGTAAAGCCGAAGAGCAGCACGTCTATCTGGCCTGGCGTAATATTACCTGCATAACCGCCCGACACGGCCGCAAAAGCAGCGGCCAGACCGACCAGCGGATTACGCCCCACTGCTGCATATAAAATCGCAGCTAACGGGATGAATACTACATAGGCAGCGTCCGAAGCATGGTGCGAAACCATACCGATCACCGCAACCAACGGCGTCATGATGAACCGAGGTGCGTTGCGCAAACTTCCCCGGATGAGCGCCGAAAAAAGCCCTGCCTTTTCCGCCACCGCCGCGCCGAGTACGATCACCAAAACCAACCCGAGCGGCGCGAAACCAGACATTGTCTTCGGCATTTCAGTCAGCAGGCGGGAGATATTTTCCTCATTGAACAGGCTTGTCGCGCGAAAGGTCAGTATGCCGTCCTCCAACTCGCCCCATTGCGGTGCTTCCTTTCCGCTGTAGGGCAGCGACGCCGACCAACCGGCCCACGCGCCGATCTGAGACAAGATCATCAGGAACAGGATGAGCCAGACAAAGATCATTATCGGATCGGGCAAGCGGTTGCCGAGCCGTTCGAAAGTGTCGAGAAAGCGCGATTGTTTATGCGGTGCGGTGCTGCTGGTCATGACGAAGGTCTAGCTAGCGAAGCTGAACCCCGCATGACAGCAAAATCGCCGTACCGACTTCAGGCGAAGCGTTTCTGCAAGGCAAGAAGAGCCATTGCCGCCTTGGCTGCCTCGCCGCCTTTGTCTTTTTGCTCGGGATCGGCGCGGACAAGCGCCTGCTCCTCATTCTCGACCGTCAATATGCCATTGCCGATGGCAAGCCCGTCCATCGTCAAAGCCATGATACCGCGCGCGCTCTCGCCTGCGACAATTTCGAAATGATAGGTCTCGCCGCGGATAACGACGCCGATGGCGACATAGCCGTCATATCGTCCGCCTTCCGCGGCCATTGCAACAGTGCCCGGAATTTCCAGGGCGCCCGGAACGGTGACGACTTCAACCTGATGCCCTTCCGCCTTCAACGCAGCTTTTGCACCTGCGACCAGCATATCGTTCAAATGGTCGTAAAATCGCGCTTCAACTATAAGAAACTTGGCCATTATTCGCCTCCGGTGCCAGGTATCGGGCGCTCGCCTACAATGGAAAGGCCATAGCCTTCGAGACCGACCAGCGTGTGATGCGTGTTGGTGAGCAACACCATGTCGTGCACACCCAGTTCGGTCAGGATCTGCGCGCCGCCGCCATAGTCGCGCAGTTCCTCGATTTCCGGAGCGCCCGCCTGCTTGCCTTCCGCGCGCAACTGCATGAAGCGGGTGACGATGCCCTGCATCGGCTTGTTGATGACCACAACAACACCGCTGCCTTCTTCAGCAATCGCCTGCATCGAATTGGCAAGCAGGCCGGACCGTTCATGCTCTTCGCCAAAAACGTCGACAAACATCGACATGGTGTGCATGCGCACCAGCGTCGGTTTGTCCGGATCGATGCGGCCCTTTTGCAGCGCCATCGTTTCCTGTCCCGTTGCCTTGTTGAAAAAGGTCATCGCTGTCCACTCACCGCCCCAACGGCTGGTGAATTTCATTTCAGCACGCTTTTCAATCAGATGGTCGTGCTTCCTGCGATAAGCAATGAGATCACGTATGGTCCCCATTTTCAAGCCATGCAGCCGCGCGAAGGACATGAGGTCATCCATCCGCGCCATAGTGCCGTCATCTTTCATGATCTCGCAGATCACGCCCGAAGGGTTCAACCCCGCCAGACGGCTGATATCGACTGCGGCCTCGGTATGCCCTGCCCGCACCAAGACACCGCCATCACGCGCGGTCAGCGGAAAGACGTGGCCAGGGGAAACAATGTCCTGCGGCCCTTTAGAGGCGTCGATGGCAACTGAAACCGTACGCGCCCGGTCAGCGGCGCTGATCCCCGTGGTCACCCCTTCGCGCGCCTCTATCGAGACTGTAAACGCGGTTTGCATGCTCTCTCGGTTGTTTTGCGCCATCGGCGCCAGGCCGAGCTGATCGCAGCGCTTCTTGGTCATGGCGAGACAGATGAGCCCGCGTCCGTGGGTTGCCATAAAATTGATAGCGTCGGGGGTTGCCATCTGCGCAGGGATAATGAGATCCCCTTCGTTCTCCCGATCCTCGTCGTCGACAAGGATATACATCCGGCCGTTACGCGCTTCCTCTATGATCTCCTCTATCGGGACCAGTGCAGGCGTATCGTCATTCGCAAACAGATAGCTTTCCAGCTTGCGGAGGGTATCGGCGGTCGGGTTTCAATATTGCTGGTCGAGGTCGCGCAATGTATTTTTATGTAGGCCTGCGGCGCGGGCGAGACCGGATCGAGAGAGGCCGCCTTCGTTGACGAGGCTTCGCAATTTAGTGATAAGTTGAGTGCTCATGATTCTTCATTTTCACATTTCAGTGTGATTGTCAAAACCTGAATCACATCGAGCTGTCGGGAGAGGAAAATGGGACAGACTGTCTGGGTAAAAAAGGCCGCATTAACAGAAACACAAATCCATGACGACATTCTCCCCGCGATTGGCGATGGCGAGGTAAGGCTTAAAATCGAGAGCTTTTCGGTCACCGCGAACAATGTCACCTATGCCGTGATCGGCGATCTGTTCGGTTACTGGAATTTCTTTCCGGCAGAAGGCGATTTTGGCGTCGTACCGATGTGGGGACATGCCATCGTCGAGGAGTCGCGCCACCCCGAAATTGCCGTCGGCGAGCGCGTTTACGGCTATTTGCCAATGGGCACACATCTGGATGTGCTGCCCGGCAAGATCAGCAGTGGAGGCTTCACCGACATGGCCGCGCACCGGCAGCCGATGAGCCCGATCTATAACCAGTATAGCCGCCTGGCCGACGATCCGGAACACGACCCCGCCAAGGAAGCCGAGCGCATGCTGTTCGGACCGTTATTCAAGACCGGCTTCCTGATCGAAGCGATGTTTCGCCGCGAAGGCTGGTACGGCGCACAAAATCTGATCATGACCAGCGCGTCTTCGAAAACTGCGATGGGGCTGGCGAGCGTCGCTAAAGATTCCTCTCCCGCCATAACACGTATAGGACTTACGTCTGCGGGTAACGTCGCTTTTGTTGAGCGAACCGGGTTGTATGACCATGTACTGGCATATGACGACATTGGGCAGATCGCAGCGCAACCCAGCGTGTCCGTCGATTTTGCAGGGAATAGCGATGTCCTTCGCGCCATCCATGCACATCTCGGTGATCGCCTTGAGTATAGCTGCCTCGTTGGCGCTACGCACGTCGATGCTCGCGGCAGCGCGTTGGGTGCTGGCAGCGATACCGCTGGCCCAAAGCCTGTCCTGTTCTTCGCACCCGATCATGCGGTTGCAACCGTTCAGGAACTCGGACCGAAGGGTTTCGGCGAGGCGGTCGGGCGCAGTTGGGCGAGTTTTCTCAAGGCCGTCGATGACGTCGTTGAAATTGACGAACGGCACGGTCTCGACGCCGCTGCAGCAGCCTTTGTCGAAGCGCTTCAAGGAAAAGCCGATCCGCAAAAGGGTATCGTCATTTCATTCTAACGCGCCACAGCCTGCCCTGTCGCAGGGATTGCAAGTGCTGGCCAAACAGGCGCTTGTGGAGCGGCAACTTGTGGATGCGTTTCTGCCAGGGAGTATGTATTTGTTGAAGGGCGGGATTGCGTTGGCAGGGCGGCGTGTCTGAAATTTTAAGGCAATGATAAATTGGGTCTTATTTTTCAGCAGAGTGAACCGGTTCTTTTGCCTTGCTTTAGCGTTATTCCTTCTGAGCGGATGTGCGATTAAATCCACATCATCCGGCTTTACTCTCCGCGGAGAAAGCTATGCGAGGGGTTGCGGCGGAAACACGCCCAAACCCGATCAGCTTGATCGGACCCAATGGAGGGTAGTCTCGCTCGACGGCTCTGTCTTGCCACCGACTCAATTGATCGAGGTTCGATTTACGTCTGGACCTATGATAGCGGTTACGGGATGCAGTCGTTACAGCATCGACTATAAAATCGACTTGGCAAAACTTCGGTTTCGTCCTGCCCAACGCAAAACATTATACTGCGAGGTGACCGAAGAGATTTCCGATCAGCAGTTTATCGATATGACCAGCGGCGAGACGCAATTTGAAATTATGTCTGATGGCCATCTATCGGTCGTTAACTGGATCGGTCGGCAGTTACTGCTCAGGCAGACACGTTGAACTTGCTTGCGTCAGTCATTTTTAAACACGCGCCCGTCCTTCATCACGAAGGCCACTTGCTTCAGTACCGTCACATCCGCGGTGGGATCGCCTGACACCGCGATGATATCGGCTGCCTTACCCGGCTCTAGAGAACCCACATCTTTGTCGACACCCAGCAACGTCGCTGCATTTGTCGTGGCAGCTTGAATCGCAGCGCTGGCGGGCATGCCATGTTTGACCATCAGTTCGAATTCGTCGGCATTCCGGCCATGCTTGGATACGCCCGCGTCGGTACCGAAGGCGATTTTAACGCCTGCGGGATAAGCCTTGGCGAGGCTTTTGCCGGTTACCCCTATACGCCATTTAACTTTTTCTAAAACAGCAGGCGGATACGCGTTCGGGTCTTTGGCGAGCCGCTCGATATAACCATTTACCGTCGATAGCGTCGGCACATAGTAAGCACCTGCCTGCTTGAATAATCTGATGCTCTCGTCATCCAGCAATGTGCCATGTTCGATCGAGTCCGCACCCGCCGCAAGCGCCGCATTGATGCCATCAACACCGTGGGCGTGCACCGCGACCTTCTTCTTGTAGAGATGTGCCGTATCGACCAGTGCCTTGACCTCATCATCGAACATCTGCCGTCCCAGACCAGCGCTGATGCGGCTGTTGACCCCCGCCGTGGTCGCGATCTTGATGACATCGACGCCGCGCCGGATTTGTAGACGCACTGCATGGCGGCAGCTTTCGACGCCGTCGCACAGATTTTCCTGATTGACTGCCTTGTGCAAATCTTCGGACAGGCTCAGCGTCGGGTCGGCGTGGCCGCTGGTGGACGAGATTCCCGCTCCGGCGTCGATGATGCGCGGTCCGGGAAGCTCGCCCGCCGCGATGGCATCGCGCAATGCCAGCGTCGCACCAGTTCCGTCGCCGAGATTGCGTACCGTGGTAAAGCCCGCCATCAGCGTCTTTTTGGCATTACCCGCCGCACGATAGGCGGCGCGCGCCGGACTATCGGTTACTGCCTCGATAAGCGCGGCATTACCTCCGGCATCGCTGTCGAGATGAACATGACTGTCGATAAGGCCGGGAAGTACGAACCTGTCTTTCAGGTCTATGAGCGTCGCACCAGCAGGCGCAGGCTGGTGACCATTCACCACCTCGACAATCCGGCCGTTACGGATTACGAGGGTAGACGCGCCCCGTGCCGCACTCCCCGGCTTGTCGAGCAGCTTGCCTGCGTGAATTATGACAATCTGGTCGGCCGGTTGAGCCATAACGACGGACGACGTCGCCACCAAAGCGCACAATGAGAGACGGCTGAATTTCACCTGCGATCCTCCTCGGGGAATAGCTTCGTTTTAGGCGCTTCCCATCGGCAGGCAATATGCCATGCAAATTATCTGCAGCCTTTAGCCTTCGGGCTCCGTAACCGGCGAGTCCGGAGGCGTCTCGTCGGGGATGCTACCCGGAAAATCGGTATCACCCTGGTCAGGCACGATCTCATCGGGCGTCTGGCCTGGCACTTCATTGGGCCCACGCTGCGGTTTTGGATCGGGATCAATCATTTTTTCTCTCCTCAAATGAACCCAAAATAGACGGCAAGCATTGCGACGATGGCGAGCGCCAGCGAGATGCCCAGAACATAGCGCACGCCCATACCTGTCCGGCCCGCACGTGCGTCATTTTTTTCTACAATCATTCGAACACTCCATCATGTTTCTGGGATAACTGGCATTGCTGGCAATAGTTGCCTGCAGCCAAAAACTTGCTCAGCTCTCGCTAATCAGCGCCATAAGCCGCCTCTCGCTCGCGCCCAGGCCGCGCAGTTTCAAATCCGGTAACCCGGCGATCGATTGCGCTACGTCCGCCGCCGCGGCCAGGTCCAGAACCTTGGGATGCACATAGCTTTTTCGGGCGATGGTCGGCGTATTGCAAAGCACTTCAGATGCAGCAGTGCAGGCCAGCTTGATCGTCGGCCTGTCGGCCCGTCTCAACGCCTCCAGCGCGGCAACGCTGCCATGCCAGGTGCGAAACATCTTCGCGCTGATATCGTCCATGCCGGATTGTTGCTTGAGCCATCCGTTTACGTCGCCACTGTCGAGCGGATGGATAAGGCCGTCTGCGCCAATATATTGGAAGAGACGCTTACCGGGCAGGCCGTGAATTTTTTCCATTATGCGCTGCAATCGCCGATCGCTGACGCTGCTCTGCACCCGCTTGCCGCCCTTTGCGGTGTAGCGCAGCCGAAGGCCTCCCTTGTCGTACCGGACGTTGCGGGTCATCAACGTGGTTGCGCCTTGGGCGCTGCGGGACCTTCCGCCAATTCGCATTGCCGTATGGTCCAGCAGCCTTACCACCGCAGCGATGGCAGTTTCCTTGTCGAACACCGCATCTCGCCTGACATTTTTCAGGATTTTATCGACCCGGCGACGCAGTGCAGGGAGCTTCCGGCCGAAATCGGGAAGTTTGTCGAACTTTGCTTCGCTTCGAAACTCCGTCCAGGCTGCATGGTATCGATATTGCTTGCGGTTTGCCTCGTCGATGCCGGTCGCCTGGATATGCCCGTTGTGCAGACAGCATATCCAGACATTCCGATATGCAGGGGGGATAGCCAGCGCGCGTATGCGGGCGACCTCCTTTTCACAGCGCAGTGGGAAACCCTGCGGATCGAGATATCTGAATCCCTTGCCCCTTTTGATTCTGGCGATACCGGGATCACCGTCGGACACATATATGAGATCGGACAACATCGCCCCGCGCAACTTGGGAAGTGGAACAATTGTTCCGTTCGCGCTTTAGATATCGATTGCTGCGCCAATTCGGTCTTACAGGACATGTTCTGCATTGATTATCGCTGGTCAATCTGCATGAAATCCATCACATAACCAACCTCCTCCTCCTCGGAACCCGATGCGTAATCTCATTTCTTTTATGGCATTATCCCTGCTTGCCGCCTGCGGTGACAGTGACGAACGGCGCGAGCGTCCGGCACCCCTTGTAACGGTGGCACCGGTTAAATCCCATCTGTTCACCGATAACTATGTCGCGGTCGGTACGGCCAACGCCAATGAACAAGTGTCGGTGCGTGCGCCAGTCACCGAGCGAATCACCAAGCTGGGGTTCAATGATGGAGCGTTTGTCCAACGTGGACAGATGCTCGCGGTGCTGGCGCAGGGTCAGGAGACGGCCTCGCTGGCGAGTGCACAGGCGCGTGCGCGCGAGGCAGAACAGCAACTGGCACGTGTGGCCGAACTGCACCGGCGCGGATTTGCCACCAACGCCAGCCTCGATGCGCAGACGGCTACGGCCGCTGCAGCCCGAGCGGCGGCGAATGAAGCAAATGCGTCCATTTCGGATCGCGTCGTCCGCGCGCCGTTTTCCGGCGTTGTCTCGCTTCGCCGCATATCGGTAGGAGCGGTCGTGACTGCCGGCGATGAGATTGCGACGGTGAGCGACATTGGTTCGATAAAACTGGATTTCTCCGTCCCCGAAACGATGCTGGCCAGCGTAAAAGTCGGTCAGTCCATTATGGCGAGGGCCGCAGCCTTTCCCGATCGCCATTTCGAAGGTCGCATCCAGGCGATCGACCCGGTAATCAATCCGCAAACGCGCGCGGCCACTTTACGGGCTGTGTTGCCCAACAGGGGTGCGCTGCTCAAACCCGGCATGTTGTTGAATGTCACGATCTCGTCAGGTGCCAGAACATCGCCGGCGGTGCCCGAGCTGGCATTGATCCGCGAAGGCGATCAAAGCTTCGTCTACACGGTCGGCAAGGACGGCAAGGCGAAGCGGCTTCCTGTCACCACCGGCGGCCGGGACGGCACTTTGGTCGAGATTACCGACGGACTGGCAGCAGGCGACCGGATCGTAACCGAAGGGGTGGTGAAGCTGTCCGAGGGCGCGACTGTACGCACCGGCCCGCAACGCGGTGGCGGCCCAGCCAAGTCTGCCAAATGAGTCGCTGACGTAGATGCAGCTATCTGAAATATCCGTCCGCCGACCGGTTTTCGCATCGGTGATCGCGATCCTGATGGTGTTGGTCGGGGTCGTCGCCTTCCTTAACCTGTCCGTTCGCGAATATCCCGATACCGAACCGCCAATTGTGTCGGTGGGCACCACCTACACCGGTGCAGCGGCAACGGTAGTCGAGTCCCGGGTGACCCAGGTTCTCGAAAATGCGCTGGCCGGGGTCGAGGGCATCCAGACAATCACATCCCGATCGCGCGACGGGCAATCGGACATCACGATCGAGTTCGCACCGGGCCGCACAGTCGATGCCGCCGCCAATGATGTTCGCGACCGCGTCGGCAGCGTTGCGGAAGATTTGCCCGAAGAGGTGCTCGCGCCCGAGATTCGAAAGGTCGATGCCGATTCTTCACCCATCCTGTTCCTCGTCGTATCCAAACCTGGCTGGTCAAGGTTGGAGCTTAGCGATTATGTGGACCGCAATCTTGCCGACCGCTTTTCCTCACTCGACGGCGTGGCACGTGTGTTCATCGGCGGTGAGGCACGACCTTCGATGCGCGTCTGGTTACAACCCGACAGGCTCGCTGCGCTCGCGCTCACACCGGCCGACGTCGAGAATGCACTGCGTACCCAGAATGTCGAATTGCCTGCCGGGCGACTGGAATCGGGCGATCAGAATATCACGCTGCGGGTCAACCGGTCCTTCGTAACCCCCGAACAATTTTCGCAGCTTGTCGTATCCCGAGGCGCGGACGGTTATCTTGTTCGTCTGGGCGATGTCGCGCGGATCGAGGCCGACGCCGAAAACCCCTACTCCGCATTTCGCCTGAATGGCGAGTCTGCCATCGGCATGGGCATCGTGCGGCAATCGGGGGCCAACACACTGGCGGTGGCCGAGGACGCTAAGCAGCTGGCGGAACAGGTCAGGCCGACACTTCCCCAGGGAATGAAAATTACGGTCGGCGCGGACGACTCGGCCTTTATCAGCCGCGCTATCGATGGCGTCTGGATGACGCTGGCGGAGGCCGCCGTGCTGGTGGTGCTGGTCATCTTCCTGTTCCTGGGAAGCTGGCGCGCGACGATTATCCCGGCAATAACGGTACCGATATGCCTGCTCGCCACCTTCGCCGTGCTGTGGTTCTTCGGATTTTCGATCAACCTGCTGACGCTTTTGGCGCTGGTGCTGGCTATCGGACTGGTGGTCGACGATGCCATCGTGGTCCTCGAAAATGTCTATCACCGGATCGAGCAGGGCGAGCCGCCGCTTGTCGCAGCAGTGAAAGGTACACGGCAGGTCGCCTTTGCCGTGGTATCGACCACAATCGTCGTTTGCGCAGTGTTCGTCCCTGTCATGTTTCTTGCCGGGCAGACTGGATTGCTTTTCCGCGAACTGGCGGCGGCCATGATTGCGGCGATCGCTTTTTCGGGCTTTGTCGCGCTCAGTCTGGTGCCGATGCTATGTTCGAAATTGCTACGCCATGAAGAACGCGGCAAGCTGACCAAATGGGTCGACGACAGATTCCAGCGTATGGAAAACAGCTATTCGAACCTGCTCGCCCGCGTGCTGGCGCGACCGCTTTTTGCGATTCTGGGCGTGGCGATATTTCTGGGCGGCAGCGGCCTCCTGTTTTCGACGCTGGAATCCGAACTCGTTCCGGCTGAGGATGTCGGCGTCCTGAACGCCAATATCTCAGCACCGGAAGGTACCGGCTTCGCTGCGATGGACCGTTACATGCTTGATACTGCAAAGCCGATACTGGAGCTTCTTGACGACGGGGCCGTTCGCACCATCATCCAGCGCACACCCGGCGGTTTCGGCCCGAGCGACGATTTCAATAGCGGCACGTTCATTGTCTTTCTGAAGCCTTGGGAAGAGCGTGAAAAAACCACCAACGATGTTGTGGGAGAAGTAAACCGTATCCTCGCAAACATACCTGCGGTCCGGGGTAACGCCTCCGCCCGGTCGTCGATAGGACGCGGACGCGGCCAGCCGCTTAATTTCGTGATTGCAGGTTCGACATATGAATCGCTGAGCATTGCGCGCGACCGGATACTGGCCGCCGCATCGGACAATCCTGGCATCGTCAATCTCGATTCGGATTATAAGGAAACCAAGCCCCAGATGCGTATCGAGGTCGACACGGCACGCGCAGGTGACCTTGGCGTGTCGGTAGCGGATGTCAGCTCTGCGCTGCAATCGCTGCTGGGGTCGCGCCGCGTGTCCACATATGTCGACCGTGGCGAGGAATATCGCGTGATTGTGCAGGCCGATGCAGAGGCCCGTGCCACCCCTGAAAATCTGGCCGCCATCCAGCTTCGCACACGCGACGGCTCCCTGGTGTCCCTGGCAAATCTGGTAAGGTTCGAAGAAACCGCAGGGGCAAGAGACCTTGGCCGGTTCAATAAGTTGCGCGCGATCACATTGTCGGGTGGACTCGCGCCTGGCTATACTCAAGGAGAGGCGCTGGCCTTTCTCGAAGCACAGGCAGCTGCCTCACCCGAGGTGCTGGCTGTAGGCTATCGCGGTGAAAGTCAGGCGTTCAAGGAGACTGGCGGATCCATTGTGCTCGTCTTCGTCCTGACCATCATTCTTGTATACCTTGTGCTGGCGGCGCAGTTTGAAAGCTTCGTGCACCCTGCGACGATCATCGGCACGGTCCCCCTCGCCGTCGGCGGTGGAGTTATCGGCCTTGCGCTTACCGGCATGACATTGAACCTCTACAGCCAGATTGGAGTTGTCATGCTCGTGGGTCTTGCTGCGAAAAATGGTATCTTGATCGTCGAATTCGCAAATCAGCTGCGCGACGAGGGCAAGGAGATTATCGATGCCATCCAGCAAGCGGCAGCGCGGCGACTTCGCCCGATTCTGATGACCTCGATCGCCACAGTCTTCGGCGCTGTCCCGCTTGCCATCCAGGGCGGTGCGGGCGGCGCGGCGCGTTCGGCCATCGGGGTGGTCATCGTTTTCGGCGTCACGCTTGCAACGTTGATCACACTCCTGTTGATACCGATCATTTATTCGCGGCTGGCAAAGTATACCGGATCGCCCGACGCCGTATCCCGGAAGCTGGAAGCCGAAATCGAAAGGCAGGCCGCCTCAACCTGAAACTTCATCCTTCACCCGCAACATAGCAAGCGCCGCAAATGCCATAACCGCCGCCGCAAATGCCATCGTCCAGATCGGTTCGGTCGGAAAGAAGGTCTTCAATATGCTGCCCATGACCGTGGCCACCAGCAACTGTGGGATGACTATGAAGACGTTGAACAGCCCCATATAGATGCCCAGCTTGTTCTGCGGCAGGCTCGACGCCAGAATGGCATAGGGCATGGCCAGGATCGAGGCCCAGGCGATGCCGATCCCGATTTCCGAGACGATGAGAAGGTTCGGGTCGCGAATGAACAGGAAGCTGGCATAGCCCGTAGCGCCTGCGAGCAGACAGATGATATGCGTATTCGCCTTGCCGATTTTTTTCGCAAGCATGGGTAAAATGAAGAGTGCAGCGAGTGCGGCGACGCCATTGTAAATTGCGAATAATGTTCCGACCCAGTTACCGCCCTTGCCATAGGCCTCGCTTGCTGGATCGGCGGAACCGAACATATATTGCGCCACGACCGGCGTGGTGTAGATCCACATGATAAACAGCGCCGACCAGCTGAAAAACTGGACGACGGCCAGTTTCTTCATGATATCGGGCATGCCGGAGAAATCGCCCACGATGTGCGACAGCACATTGTTGTCCCGACCGGATTTGGCGAGATTGATGGCGAGCAGGCTGGCAATGCCATATCCTGCGAGTAACGCGCCAAGCAGATATACTTCTTTTTCAAGCCCGGCGACCGGCACTAGCGCGGCGACGATGAACCCGGCAGCAATCCAGATGCCGGCACCGCCCGCCGAGCGCGCCGCCAGCGCGCGGATCGTTGCGCCACTATCCGCAGGCGGGCCGTCAAAGGCTTCCATCTCCGCCGGACTATATTCTCTGGTTGTCAGGATGGTCCACATGACTGCCAGAAACAGGGCGACGCCGCCAAACCAGAAACTATATTTGACGGTATCGGGTATCTGCCCCTCTGGTGCGACATTCGCCACGCCCCATCCATCCAGCAAATAGGGAAAGACGGACCCCACAACAGCGCCAGCACCGATAAAGGCAGTCTGCACCGCATAACCCGCCGTATGCTGGTCCTTGCGCAGCATGTCGCCGACAAATGCGCGAAACGGTTCCATCGAGATGTTGAGCGAGGCGTCGAGTATCCAGAGCATCATAGCGGCGAAGAGCAACACTTCGGCAAGCGGCATAACCAGTAGCGACAATGCCGCAAGTATCGCCCCGGCGAGAAAATAGGGCCTGCGTCGGCCCAGTCTGCCAAACCATGTCCGATCGCTGAAATGGCCGATGAGCGGCTGCACCAGCAAACCGGTCAGAGGTGCCGCAATCCACAACGCGGGAAGGTCGTCGAGACTTGTGCCCAACGCCTGAAATATGCGCGACATATTGCCGTTCTGCAGCGCAAAGCCGATCTGGATGCCGAAAAAGCCGAAGCTGATATTCCACAGCCCCAAAAATCCCTGACGTGGTTTTTCCACTTTTCTGCCCTCCCCAAGGTGTGTTTGTCGCCGGAGGCTGGCAGAAAGGACAATGCGCCGCAATGGCCGGAACCGCGTTCAGCGGCTACGCATACGTATAAGGTTCAATGCGCACCGCAGGATTGGCGCACGATCAGCCTTGCCGGGAGGAGCGTCGTCGGCACCTGCTCGTTGCGGATCTGCTTTAACACCCCGTCGACAAGCAACTCGCCTGCCAATTTATAATCCTGCTGAATGGTCGTAAGCGGCGGATGGGTCAGACTGGCGGCGGGAATGTCGTCAAAGCCGATTATCGCAACATCGCCGGGAATATCGAGGCCATGATCACGGAGCGCCTGCATCGCGCCAATCGCGATTGTATCGCTCGCCGCAAAGATGGCATCGAACGGCTCGCCGCTCTCGACCAGTGCTTTTGCTGCATGATAGCCGGCTTCCTGCGAATTCAGCGCGTCAATCTGCAATTTGGGGTTGGCGACTATTCCCTCCCCGCCCTGCGCCTCGCAAGATCCGCGATAGCGATCCTGAAATTCGGGATAGTGGCTGCTGGCATCGCCCAGAAACGCAATTTTACGGCGGCCGTGCAGCATCAGATGACGCGCCGCATCGAGGCCGCCGCGGAAGTTGTCGCAGCCGATCGTCGTGCCCGGCTGACCTTCTTGCGCAAAGCCCCATCGGACAAAATGTGTGCCCTGCTCCACCAGTTGCTCAAGCTTCGCACGATATAGCTCATAATCGCCATAGCCCAGCAGGATGATGCCGTCGGCCTTGCGGCTGTCCTCATAATCGACGTGCCAGTTCGACGAGAGCTGCTGGAAGGAAATGAGCAGATCATATCCGCGATGCGCGCAGGTCCGCGTTAGCGAGCCCAGCATCGACAGGAAAAACGGATTGATCCCCGTCTCGTCAGGTGTGGGGTCCTCGAAAAAGAGCAAGGCGAGCGTGCGGGTTTCCTGCAGGCGGAGGTTTGATGCGTTTTTGTCGACCTTGTAATTGAGCTGCTGCGCAATCGCTTCGATGCGCTTGCGTGTCTGCTCGGATACGGTCGGGCTGCCGCGCAGCGCCCGCGAGACGGTCGGCTGCGACACGCCTGCAAGCTGCGCAATATCGAACGATGTGGCCTTGACTGCCATTACCGGTCAGCGCCTTTCCCAACTCCTGCGAGGACTTTAGGTCGTTCGGTCAGGGGGCGCAATGTGTGCCAATACCCTTTGTATGAATCGTTCGTTCTGTTGCCAAACTGCAACAGTCGATAATGCATATTTTGAATACGTATGTGGATTTCTGGCCAAGCAAGGCCGTGGCGCGCATTTTGTGCAGGACATAATTGCATTCATGTCGGCCAGTGGCTGGATGCGTCAATGTAGCCGGTTACCGCCCTTCTAATTGGACGGAACCATTTAGGGGAGTGAAACATGGCCAAGTTCCAATTTAATTCTGCGCGCCTCCTTGCGCACAGTGCCAGCCGCTTCGCGCTCGGCACCGCAATGGTTGCCGCATTCGCCGCACCCGCATTCGCACAGGATGCGCCGGCCGCGGAGGAAGAAGAAGACGCGATTATCGTCTCAGGCTTTCGCGCAGCATTGGAAAGCGCAACTGCCAATAAAAAGCGCACGGAGACGGTTGTAGAATCGGTCAACGCCGAAGACATCGGCAAACTGCCCGACAACTCGATCGGCGAATCCATCGCCCGCCTTCCCGGTCTCGCCGCGCAGCGTAGCAACGGCCGCGCCAATATCATTTCAATCCGTGGCTTCGGCCCCGATTTCTCAACCACGACGCTGAATGGCCGTGAACAAACCACTACCAATGACAGCCGTGCCGTCGAGTTCGACCAGTTTCCATCGGAAATTCTCGCCGGCGTTGACGTTTATAAGACAACACAGGCCAACCGTACCGCTGGGGGTCTGGTCGGCAGTATCGACCTGCGTACCATTCGGCCGCTTGAAAGTAACAAGCAGGTAATTGCGTTCGGTGCGCGCGGTGTCATCACTGATGACAAGGTGCTACCAAACGTTTCTGACAAGGGCTATCGCGTATTCGGCGCCTTTGTCGATTCTTTCGCAGACGATACGATGGGCATCGCTCTGTCGGCCGCTTATTCAGACGAACCATATCACATCCGCGACTGGAACGCTTGGGGCTACGGCCCCTATGGGCCAGGCGGCACTCCGCCGTTCGGTATTGCCGGCGTCAAGACCTGGTCAGAGGCCTCGCGATTGAAGCGCCTTGGGGTCAACGGAACGTTCCAGGCGCAACTGAGCGATTCGTTGGTGTTCACACTTGACGGCTTTTATTCTCATTTTGATGAGAAACTGGATCAAAAGGGCTTCGAAATGCCAATCCAGTGCTGCGGCTCTACCATAACCGCCTTCACCGGAGACAGTCGTGGTCTGGTCACATCAGCGAGATGGACCGGTCGTCCAATTATCGAGAATTATGCCACTGATAACAAGAACGATACCTATTCGTTTGCCGGCAACCTGAAATGGGACAACGATAGCGGCACCCGTGCCCTGCTCGATATCAGCTGGTCGCGCACCGACCGCTGGCAGGACCGCCTGGAAACCATCGCAGGCCTTGGGCGTAATCTGCCAACGACTGATGCGCTGGGCAACCCGCTCCCCGTTTCCAGCTATGGCGGAACCTTCGGCTATACGGTAACCGACAAGGCGTTGCAGTTTACCAGCAGTTTCAACGGTGCGAGCAACGCACTCGTTTTGACGGACGTTCAAGGCTGGTCGGGTGCAACCAATCAGGCTGGGTACGACAAAATCCGGAAGAGCAAGGATGATCTTAAGGAATTCCGAGCTGAAATCGAGCAGGATCTTGGCAGCTTTGTGCAGTCGATCAAGGTTGGTGTCGACCATGTCCACCGTACAAAGAATCTGACGCAGGACGAAGCGACGCTGGTGCCACCAAATGGCGCAAACGGCGCCATTATCCCGAGCAGCCTGTTGTTGACGCCGGTTCAGCTGGACCGGGGATTCGGACCGATATTGTCCTATGACCCACGTCGCCTTGTGCCGGAAGGTGTTCTGAATTCCCTTCCGAACGCCTTTGGTGCATCGCAAGCCTACGACATCACCGAAAAGGTCTGGACGCCCTACGCGATGGCGAACTTCGGTGCACAACTCGGTTCCACCGAACTGAGTGGCAATATCGGGATTCAGGCCATTCACACCGACTTGCGGTCGGAAGGCGCAATCAACCCTACCATTACGGACAGCTACTGGATGTTCCTGCCGAGCCTGAACATCAATTTCCGCGCACCCGAGGATGTCGTCGTCCGCTTTGCCGCATCAAAACAGATGATGCGCCCTCGCCTCCCGCAAATGAACAATATCGTCAACTTCGGGGCTAACCTGGCGTTCAATCCGCCGGTGTATCAGGGCAGCGGCGGCAATCCCCTGCTCCGTCCCTATCGCGCAACAGCTTTCGACCTAAGCGTCGAAAAATATTTCGGCAACAAGGGCTACATCGCGCTTCAGGTATATTACAAACATCTGGATACCTATATCGATCCGGGCGCTAACGTTCTCGATTTCGACTATTCTGGCTTCCCGAAACCTCCGGGGCTTGTGCCGTCATCGCCAATCGGCATCTTCAGCGGTCCGGTCAACATTAAGGATGCTGGCTACATCATGGGCGGTGAAATTGCCGGTACCCTGCCCTTCGAAGTGTTCAGCGAGGCTCTGAGCGGATTCGGTATTACGGGCGGTTTGGGCTATACTGAGACCAAAGCATTGAATGCCAATGGAACAAGAAGCCGCATTCCTGGCTATTCCAAATATGTCGGCAGCCTGACCGCCTTTTACGAAAATAGCGGTTTCAACCTTCGTGGCAGCATGCGCTATCGTTCAGGCTTCCTCGGTGACTTCGCGTTGTTCAGCGGTGGTCTAGATCGCCAGCAGGTCTTGCCTGAAACGGTTTATGACGCACAGATCGGTTATGATTTCCGGGAAGGAACCGCGCTAGAAGGCCTTTCGCTTTACGTCCAGGGCCAAAACTTGACGGACGAGCGTCAAGCAACGGTTGCTGATGTCAATGGCGCGCCTTTCCCCGACGCGTGGCTAAAATATCAGACATATGGACGCCGCTTCCTGGCTGGCTTTACTTACAAGTTCTGATGTAATCACGGTTCCGCCGGTACACCCGGCGGAACTATTTTCGAGTACCCGCAGCATGAGCGAACCGTCGCCTCTCAGAATTGTTATAGCGGGTGGCGGATCGGCAGGCTGGATCGCGGCCGCAACCCTCGCGAGGTTTCTTGGGAACTGTACCGAAATAACCCTTGTCGAATCCGAACAGATTGGCACGGTCGGGGTTGGCGAAGCGACCATTCCGCAAATCCACAATTTGCTGATCGGTCTTGGCATCGATCAGCAGGATTTTCTCCGCCGCACCAACGCAAGTTTCAAGCTCGGTATCGAATTTGTGGACTGGCGCGTTCAGGGCGAGAGCTACATTCATAGCTTCGGCGCCGTCGGGCGCGGTGTTGGATTGATCCAATTTCGCCAGCTTTGGCTGCGCGCGCGTAGCTTGGGCGTTGCCGAAGATTACGGCCGATACAGCTTCAATGTCGAGGCCGCGCGGCAAGAGCGTTTTGCTACGGGCAACGCGCAAAGCGGGCAAACGCCCGAGCTGGCCTACGCCTATCATCTGGACGCAACGCTGTTTGCGGAGATGTTGCGCCAATATTCGGAGGTACTTGGCGTCAAACGGGTCGAGGGCAAAATAACGGCTGTCGATCGTGATACGGAGCACGGCGACATCGTTGCCTTGCGCCTCGACGGCGAGCGCGTGGTCGCAGGCAATTTCTTTATCGATTGCACCGGTTTTCGCAGCCTGCTGCTTGGCGATGCTCTGGGTGTGCCGTTCATCGACTGGAGCCATTGGCTGCCGTGCGACACGGCGCTTGCTGTTCCCAGCGAGTCCGGCGGCGCGTTTCGTCCTTACACGCAATCGCTGGCGCATCCCGCAGGCTGGCAATGGCGCATCCCGCTTCAGCACCGCACCGGAAACGGGCATGTATTCAGCTCCAACTTCATGTCTGTCGAAGAGGCGCAAAGTCGTCTGCTCGACAATCTCGAGGGCAATGCGCTGGCCGATCCCCGTCCGATCCGGTTCACCACAGGGCACCGGAAGGCCTTCTGGTCGCACAATTGCGTTGCCCTTGGTCTTGCTGCCGGGTTTATGGAGCCTTTGGAATCGACAAGTCTCCATCTGGTCCAATCCGGTGTCTCTCGACTGCTGAACCTTTTGCCGCGCGATTTCCAAGATACCCAAATCGCACGGTCGTCTTTCAACCGTCTTTCGGAAACCGAATGGCATCGCATTCGCGACTTTCTGGTGCTTCACTATGTAGCAAACGGGCGAGTGGGCGAGCCATTCTGGGATTATTGCCGAGAGATGCATATTCCCTCGACGCTGGCAGAAAAGATTGCTTTGTTCGGCGATGCTGGCCTTTTCATTCGCGAAGAGGACGAACTTTTCCTCGACGATAGCTGGGGGCAGGTCATGCTTGGCCAAGGCATCGTGCCGAAGGGCTGGTCACCGCTTGCCGACAATGTTCCCGGCGAGGATATAGGGCCGTTTTTGAGCAGTCTGGCCAATTCTTACCGGACGAAAGCACAAGCCTTGCCCACCCACGCCGCATTTGTTGCAAGCATGATGGAGAAAACCGCATGAAAGCAAAATTGCTAGCCAGCCTGATTGCATTGGCGCTTGCAACACCCGTCGCCGCACAAAATTATCGCGACCGCCTCCCGGAGGATGAAGTTATTTACTTCGTTCTTCCCGACCGCTTCGCCAACGGCGATCCGAAAAATGACAAGGGCGGCATCAAGGGTGACCGGCTCAAGCATGGTTTCGATCCGACGCACAAGGGCTTTTATCAGGGCGGCGACCTGAAAGGTCTGACGCTGAAGCTGGATTATCTCCAATCGATGGGGATGACGGCCATCTGGTTCGCACCGATCTTCAAAAACAAACCCGTGCAGGGCGGTCCCGGTCAGGAAAGTGCCGGATATCACGGCTACTGGATCACCGACTTCACCTCCATCGATCCGCATTTCGGCACCAACGCAGAATTCAAGGCGTTTGTCGATGCCGCGCACGCACGTGGCATGAAAGTCTATATGGACATTGTCGTCAATCACACCGCCGATGTTATCCAGTATCGCGACTGCCCCGGCGATTGCGCCTACCGCAGTATCGCGGATTATCCCTGGTCGCGTAAGGGCGGCGTGAAAGGCGAGGTCATAAATTCAGGTTTTAAGGGCGACAGCGTCCAGACCGACGAGAATTTTGCAAAGCTCGACAATATGAACTTCGCCTATCAGCCCTTTGTGCCTGAGGCCGAGAAGAATGTAAAAGTACCGGCCTGGCTGAACGACATCCGTTACTATCACAATCGCGGCAACAGCTATTGGAAGGGCGAGAGCGTCGTCTATGGCGATTTTGTCGGACTTGATGATGTTGCGACCGAAAATCCGCGCGTCGTCAGGGGATTTATCGACGTTTTCGGCAAATGGATCGACGATTTCGGTGTCGATGGTTTTCGCATCGATACGTCCAAGCACGTCAATTCCGAATTCTGGCAAGCTTTCGTACCTGCCATGTATGAACGGGCCAAGGCCCGCGGCATTCCCAATTTCCACATCTTTGCCGAAGTCATGGTGGACGGAACCGACACAGCAACGCTTGCGCGCTACAATCGGAGCGACCTCTACGATACCCTGGACTTTGCCTTTACCTGGGCTGTAGTCGATGCGCTGAGCGGCAAGAACGGGCCGGAGGCACTGAGCCGCCTGATGGCAAACGACATCCTTTACCGCGATGGTCCGGGGTCGGCCAAGCGCATGCCAACCTTCCTCGGCAACCATGATATAGCGCGCTTCACCACCAATCTTCGTCGGCGGATGCCCGACATCGGCCAGGATGAATTGCTGAAACGAACGCTGCTGGCACATGCACTGATGTTTACGATGCGCGGTGTTCCGACGATCTATTCGGGCGATGAGCAAGGCTTTGTGAGCGATGGCGGCGATCAGGACGCGCGCGAAACTTTGTTCGCTTCGAAGGTAAAGCTGTATCTGGATAATGATCTTGTCGGCACTGACAATAGCCATGCGCAGGATAATTATGCACAGGGTCATCCGATTTACCGGCAGATAGCAATGTTGTCGAAAATTCGCCTCGCATCCCCGCCTCTGCGCCGTGGCAAGACAATCGTTCGCAACCATGGCGAAAAGCCGGGACTGTTCGCTTTCAGCCGTATCGACGAAGAGAGCGATCAGGAGATTGTCGTTGTGGCCAACACGAGCAACGAAAGCATTACCGGCAATTTCGAGTTAAGCCCAACCATTACCGGCTTTTCACCGATCCATGGTGCCTGCCCGACGTTGAATGCACCGGGGTCGGCTGCGATCTCGCTGCAACCCCTCGAATATGTAATCTGCTCCACAAAATGAGTGAAATGCAAATAACCTTACCCACGGCAGCAGCCGACCGACCGTGGTGGCGCGGCGCGACCATCTATCAGGTTTACCCGCGCAGCTTTGCCGATTCCAACGGCGACGGTATCGGCGACTTGCCCGGGATCACCGGTAAACTCGGTTATATCGCATCGCTTGGGGTCGATGCACTTTGGCTGTCGCCCTTCTTCACCTCGCCGATGAAGGATTTCGGGTACGATGTTGCCGACTATTGCGGGGTCGATCCGATCTTCGGTACGCTCGACGACTTCGACGCGCTTGTTGAGAAGGCGCATTCGCTCGGGCTGAAAATCCTGATCGATCAGGTTTATTCCCACACGTCCGATCTTCACGCATGGTTTGCCGAAAGCCGCAAGAACCGAAATAATGCAAAGGCCGACTGGTATGTGTGGAGCGATCCGAAGCCCGATGGCACACCGCCCAACAACTGGCAGTCGGTATTCGGCGGTCCGGCCTGGACGTGGGATGCACGGCGCGGCCAATATTATATGCACAATTTCCTGAGCAGCCAGCCGCAGATGAATGTCCACAATCCGGAGGTTCAGCAGGCATTGCTGGGTGTTGCAAAATTCTGGCTCGATCGCGGCGTCGACGGCTTTCGTGTTGACGCGATAAATTTCGCAATGCACGACCCCGAACTTACGGACAATCCTCCAGCCCCACCCGGGAACGGACAGCGTACCCGGCCGTTCGATTTCCAGCTAAAGATTCACAACCAGTCGCATCCCGACATACCGGCCTTCGTTGCGCGCATCCGCAAACTGATGGACAGCTACCACGACCGATTTACCGTAGCCGAGGTGGGAGGGCCCAATCCGGACCGGGAAATGAAGGCCTTCACCGCGGGAGATACGCATTTCAACAGCGCCTATGGGTTCAACTTCCTGTATGCAGACCAATTAACCCCCGTGTTGGTCCGCGAGGCGCTGGAGGCTTGGCCCGACGAGGATGGGATAGGCTGGCCGAGCTGGGCCCTGTCCAACCATGATGCGCCCCGCTGGATCAGCCGCTGGGGCCCAGAAGATGCGCGCGATGCCTATGCGCGCATGGTGATGATGCTTTTCATGAGCCTGCGCGGCAATGCCATCATCTGGCAAGGCGAGGAACTCGGCCTGACACAGGTCGACATTCCGTTCGAAAAATTGCAAGACCCGGAAGCTATAGCCAATTGGCCGCTGACACTCAGCCGCGATGGCACGCGAACACCTATGCCTTGGGAGGCGGGGGCCACCAATTGCGGGTTCACGGCGGGCGAGCCCTGGCTTCCCATCGGCCCCGACCATGCTGCGGTGGCTGTCGATGTCTCAGAAGCAAACCCCAATTCGATGCTGGCGCTAACCCGCGAACTGATTGCTTTTCGCAACAACAATGACGCAATGCTTGTCGGGGACCTTAACATCCTCGAAGCACGCGGCGATTTGCTGGTATTCGAACGGCGCAGTGCCCAGCAGCATCTGGTCTGCGCGTTCAACATGGGCGCTACACCGCTTAAATGGCAGCCCGCCCAGCCAGATCGATGGCGAATGATTAAATCGGTCAACGACGCCACTGCGGCGTCGCTACCATCCTACGCTGCACAGATATCGCAAAAGATCGCCTGAATGGTCGAAGGAGTCTAGCATGGCCAACAAGAAAAAGCGCGTAGCCCTTGGAGCAATTATGTTGGCTGGGGTCACCCTCGCCCCGCAAACAGCAGTTGCCCAGAATGTTGCGACGGCATCTTCCCCCGATGGCACTGTTACCGTTACCGTCTCCATAGATGGAGACGGGCGTGCCACCTATGCGGTGACGCGCAAGGGCAAACAGATAGTGGCCCCATCCAAGCTCGGCTTTCTCTTCACCGATGTGGCCAAGATCGAACGTCGCCTCACATTCGGCGGGCAACAATTGCGCGATTTTGACGAGACATGGACGCAGCCTTGGGGTGAGTGGAAAACCATCCGCAACCGCTATCGCGAACTCAAGATAAACTTGAAGGAGAGTACCGCACTCGCCCGTGTGTTTACAGTGACCTTCCGTCTGTTCGAGGACGGCATCGGTTTCCGCTATGAATTCCCCGACCAGCCAAATATGGCCGAAACGAAAATCGCCGACGAGCTGACCGAATTTGCCTTTGCCAATGACGCCACCGCCTGGTGGAAGCCCGCATTCCTGTGGAACCGCGAAGAATATCTTTACAACAAGACGCCGCTTTCGGCGGTCAGCACCGCAGCGACGCCGGTTACCATGAAGATGGCCGATGGCACCCATGTCGCGCTGCATGAGGCGGCTTTGGTCGACTATTCGGGCATGGCGGTCACGCGCACCGAAGGCAATACATTGCGCGCCAATCTGACCCCTGGTGCGGGCGAGCCCAAGGTGCAGAAGAAAGGCGCGTGGAAAACGCCGTGGCGCACGCTGATCATCGCCGACGATGCTGCGGGGGTGTATCAATCGCACCTGATGCTCAACCTAAACGAGCCCAACAGACTGGGCGACATGAGCTGGTTCAAGCCGGGCAAATTTGCCGGCGTCTGGTGGAACATGATCAAGGGCGAGTGGAGCTGGGCGCGCGGGCCGAAGCATGGCGCCACCAATGAGAATGTGAAGCGCTATATCGATTTCGCCTCGGCCAATAAAATCCCGGATCTGCTGGTCGAAGGCTGGAATGTCGGCTGGGACGGCGACTGGTTCGGCAATGGCTGGGACATGGACTTTACAAAGCCGACCGAAGATTTCGACATCGCGATCCTGAGCGACTATGCCAGGAAAAAGGGCGTGCGCCTGGTCGGCCACCACGAAACCGGCGGGGCGGTAACCCATTATGACAATCAGCTCGACCGCAGTTTTGCCTTCGCCGCCAAATATGGGATGAAGGTGGTCAAAACCGGCTATGTGACCGACGCTGGCCAGCTTGAGCGCGTCGATGACGATGGCACCAAATATCGCGAGTGGCTGGACGGCCAGTGGATGACCAATCACTTCGTCCGGGTGGCCGAGACTGCCTATAAGCACAAAGTTGCCTTTGACAGCCACGAGCCGGTAAAGGGCACCGGCCTCCATCGCACCTACCCCAACTGGGTAGCGCGCGAAGGCATGCGCGGCATGGAATTTAATG
>JACVCM010000085.1 GCA_016742125.1 Sphingomonadaceae bacterium
CAAAAAAAGGCCCCCGTTCCGGCCTTCCGCCGAACACCGCCAGCCTGATAGTGGGGCCGGCCGCCGCGACTGCACGGACGAGACGCGGCAAGTTTTTCACCGTCCGCAATCCGGCTATCGTACCGACCACAATTTCCCCGTCGCGTTGCCGGAAGCCCGGGAATGCGCCGCGCTGCGGCCTGCGATTGAAATGGTCGGTGTCGATGCCATTGGGGAAGCGACTGATTTTTTCGAGCGGCTGGTGCCATACCGTGCGGGCGATCGCCTCCAGCGTTTTGGACGGCACCACAAGCCCCTGTGCCCGTTGCAGCGCAATCGTGCGAAACCAGTTACGCTGCCATTTCAGACGCTCGATTTCATCATGATTGAAACCGTCTTCATGGTGGATGAGCGGCGGCAACCCCATCGCCTGACCCAGCAATGTGCGCGCCATGACACCATCCATCGCGCCCCAGTTGTAGCTGAGGATCAGATGGAATTTCTTCATATAGATGGCGAGCTGCCGGTAACGCCCCATGCCCGGTATCCCGGACAGCGACGGTGCCGCGTCCCTGGGAAAACTCACCTTCACGCGCTTGTCGATCAGGTCGGCTGCGCCGAAGGCGTCGGGAACGGCAGACAGGACCGTGTGCTCAGCCTGGGTGCCGAAATGGTTCATGAGCCGAACGGTGCGCGTTTCCTGACCGCCCGGGTTAAAACTGCTGTGCAAATGAAGGATACGGACCGCGGCCATGCTTGCCTTTCCTCGTGGTGCCGCCCAGAAGAGGGCGATGCAAATCAAAATCCTGCCGTCCCCCTACCGTCCGGATCCAAAAATCGCCAGCCTTGGTGCGAAAATCGGCGACGCGGTAAAAGCGGCACATTTCCCACTAACGATATTACGCTTCCGCAATGACCGCTGGGCGGGAACGGTTGGACTGGATAACCTCAAAGATGAAGACTGGCTGAGGCATTTCGGGCGTTTCGAGCCACTTCCCGACAATATGTCGCAGCCGCTGGCGCTGCGCTATCACGGACACCAGTTCCGCGTGTATAATCCTGAAATTGGGGATGGGCGCGGCTTCCTGTTCGCGCAGCTGCGCGACGGTCTTGGTCGCTTGCTCGACCTTGGCACCAAGGGTTCGGGAACGACCCCCTACAGCCGAAGCGGCGACGGCAGACTGACGCTCAAGGGCGGTGTTCGTGAAATACTGGCTACCGAGATGCTTGAAGCACTGGGTGTAAACACCTCGAAAACTTTCTCGCTTGTCGAGACGGGTGAACAACTGATGCGCGGCGACGAGCCTTCTCCGACGCGATCGGCGGTGCTTGTGAGGCTCAGTCACAGTCATATTCGCATCGGCACATTCCAGCGTATTGCGGCCGAGGGCGATAGCGAACTCATGGAACGATTGATCGAATACTGCCTGACAATTTTATACAATGAGGAGCCATCGTCGACCTCCGCGGCTCAGTTGCTGCATCTGGCGGTCGAACGGGTTGCCGACCTTGCTGCGTCCTATATGGTCGCCGGTTTCGTGCATGGCGTGCTCAACACCGACAATATCAACATCACCGGAGAAAGCTTCGACTATGGTCCATGGCGCTTCACCGAGTTTTGGGACCCGCGCTTTACGGCGGCGTATTTCGATGAAACCGGCCTCTACGCGTTCGGCCGCCAGGCCGAAGCCATCCATTGGAATTTGGGGCAGCTTGCCGTTTCGCTACGGCTAGTCTGCGAAGCGCCGCCGCTTATCGAGGCGCTGGAACGCTTTCCCACGCTCTACCAGCAAGCCGTGATCGACCGCTTCCTGTGGCGTCTTGGGATTGGTTCGCAAGGCAAGACGCGGGACCGCGAACTTGTCGAAGCCGCAGAGCGGGCGATGGTGCTGGAACAGATCCCGATCGACCGCTTTTTCCAAGACCATCGTGGTGGCCGGACCGTCCCTGCAGAAAGCCTTGGTGAAAGGCGGGCAGCGTTCGCGTCCATCCTTGCCGACTATCGAAATCCAGATGCTGCGCAGCATCGATATTGGGACGATGACGCGCCTTGCTCGATGCTGATCGGCGAGGTCGAGGATATCTGGCGTGCAATTGCGGAGCAGGACGACTGGAGCGCACTGTACGGTAAGATCGATGCAGTCCGGCGGATGGGCCAGGCGCATGGATGAGTTGCGACAAGGCGCCATTTTACATGTCAAATTTACCTGATGTAAAACTCTGGGCGGTCAAATATGGTAAACCCTGATTTACCCTGTCCATAAAAGGCGCAGCTTGCCCGAACTGATTTCATACGAACCCGCCACTGGTGCGGAATTGTGGCGCGGCCATGTCAGCGACGTCGATGCCGAAGTCGCCGCCGCGCGGGCTGCGTGGCCGAAATGGGCGGCGGCCCCTCTCAGCGACCGGATCGAGCGCGTCCGCAACTTCGCCAACCGTGTACGTGCGGACCTTGAAATCTTCGCCGATCTCATAGCCCGCGAGACGGGCAAACCGTTGTGGGAGGCACGAACGGAAATCGAATCGGTCGTCAACAAGGTCGACATTTCGATACGGGCCTATGCCGACCGTACATCCCAACGCAGACTGGACGGGAAAGCGGGTTCCAGAAGCGCGCTGCGGCACAAGCCGCATGGTGTCCTGGCGGTATTGGGCCCGTATAATTTCCCGGCGCATCTACCCAATGGTCATATCGTCCCGGCGCTGATCGCCGGCAATGCGATTGTGTTCAAGCCATCGGAGAAAACGCCTGCAACGGGACAAATGCTGATCGAATATTATCGCAGGTCGGGGATTCCCGAAGGGGTTGTCCGGATCGCACAAGGCGGTCCCGAAACCGGCAAGGCATTGTCCCAGCATGCCGATATTGACGGCCTGCTTTTCACCGGATCGGCGCAAACCGGTATCGCCCTTAACCGCCAATTCGCACATCGGCCCGACAAGATTCTCGCGCTGGAAATGGGCGGTAACAACCCGATCATCGTTTGGGATACCCGCGATATCCATAGCGCGGCCGTGCTGGTTGTGCAGTCAGCCTTTCTGAGCGCGGGTCAACGCTGCACCGCTGCACGACGGTTGATTGTGAAAGACGCGCTGTACGACCAGATCGTCGATGAGGTGAAAAAGATTGCAGACCGGCTCGTCATTGGCGAACCGCATGGCGAGCCGCCGCCATTTATGGGACCGGTTATCGATAATGATGTATGCGATAACCTCGTGGAAAGCTTTCTGGCTCTCATGAGCCGCGGCGGCAGGCCGATCAAACATATGGTGGTTCCCATCCAGGGCCGGCCGTTTCTGGCGCCCGGGATTATCGATGTGACGGATATGCAGGAACGCCCCGACATCGAACTTTTCGGGCCGCTGTTGCAGGTTATTCGCGTTGCCGATTTCACGGCGGCCATCGATGAGGCGAATAACACAAGGTTCGGCCTCTCAGCCTCCCTGATAGGTGGAAGCGCAACGCAATATGATGAATTCTGGGCAAACAGCCGCGCGGGCATTGTTAACTGGAACGCTCCGACCAATGGCGCATCTTCATCCGCGCCCTTTGGCGGCATCGGTCTGTCTGGCAATCACCGGCCCAGCGCCTATTATGCTGCCGATTATTGCGCCTATCCCGTGGTGTCTTCGGAAAACGACGTTCCGAAGGCAATGATAGGCATCGGTCTCAAAGACGAAGAATCCAGCCCTGTCGATGCGGGCAAATGACCCGATAAAGTTCTTCTAGGCACCGACCAACATAAGTTGATTTGAAGCTGTAACATTGCGCGCGCATTTTACGACGATGGAAAAGGCACGAGTCTATCTGGTGGGCGCAGGCCCCGGCGATCCGGAATTGCTGACGGTGAAAGCGGCGCGGCTGATTGCGGCCGCAGACGTGGTGGTCCATGACGGCCTTGTCGACGATGCCATCATGGCGATGATAAACCCGGCGGCGCGGTTGATTTCGGTGGCCAAGAGCCGCTCCAGACATTCGGTGCCGCAAGAGGGTATCAATGCCATTTTGGTGCGCGAGGCGAAGGCCGGGCATCTGGTCGTGCGCCTGAAAGGAGGCGACCCCTTCATTTTCGGTCGTGGCGGTGAAGAGGCTGAAGCTTGTCGGGATGCCGGCGTCGAGGTGGAAGTCGTGCCGGGCATTTCTGCGGCGATGGGCGGTGCTGCCGAGGCCATGCTCCCCCTCACCCACCGCGATGCCTCAAGCGCGGTTACTTTCGTGGCGGGTCAGTGCAAGGGTCTCACCGACCAGAACTGGGCCGGGCTTGCGGGCAAGGGTCGCACACTGGTAATCTATATGGGCATCGCTACTGCTGCCGACATAACCGAAAAACTGATATCCGACGGGCTTTCCCCCGACACGCCCGTCGCCGTGCTGGAGCGCGTGACCAGGCCGAACGCCCGCGCGCTCCGCACGATCCTGACTGATTTGGGCGGGATGATCGCGCGAGAAGGCGTCGCATCGCCGGCCATCATTGTGGTCGGCGATGTGGTGTTGAAATCGGACGCAGAGGACAGGCTGAAGGCCATGGCGAAGCGCGCAATTGAAAATGAAACGTCACCCTGAACTTGTTTCAGGGCCCTTTTCTCCTTTCGAGCCTTCGGTCTGCGCGGAGAGATGGATGTTGAAACAAGTTCAGCATGACAGTGCTGGAAACAGGAGTGTTTGGTTTGAAACTATTGACCGGAAATGATCTGGCCTCAGGCGCAGTCACATGGTGGGCAGGCAGTTGGTGGTCGATCCATATAGAGGATGCAGTCGACGTCGGCGAAACCGGCGAAGCCATCCTTGCCCGCGAAGAAGGCGCGCGGCGGGTCAATGCGCCTTACATCATCGATGCGATTGCCACGCCGGAAGGCCCCCGCCCGGCGCACATCAAGGACCGTGTCCGTGCGCTTGGCCCGACAGTCCGTCCTGACCTCACATTGAAACCAGCCGACCCGCAAGCCGGCGAATGGGTAATCTGACATGTATAAATATGACAATTACGACCAGGCCATCGTCGATGCCCGCGTCGCCGAGTTTCGCGATCAGGTGCAGCGTCGCCTCGCAGGCGAAATCACCGAGGACCAGTTCAAGCCGCTTCGGCTGATGAACGGGCTGTATTTGCAGCTCCACGCTTACATGCTGCGCGTCGCCATCCCTTATGGCACGCTCGACAGCCGCCAGATGCGGATGCTCGCCCATATCGCGCGCAAATATGACCGCGATTATGGCCATTTCACCACGCGGCAGAATATCCAGTATAACTGGATCAAGCTGGAAGAATGCCCCGATTTGCTGGCCGATCTGGCGACGGTCGAGATGCATGCGATCCAGACGAGCGGCAATTGCATCCGCAATATCTCGTCAGACCAATATGCGGGCGCTGCGGCGGACGAAATCGCCGATCCGCGACCTTGGGCCGAACTGCTGCGCCAATGGAGCACTTTCCACCCCGAGTTCAGCTATCTGCCGCGTAAGTTCAAGATCGCGGTGATTGCGGCGGACGAAGACCGCGCGGCGATGCGGCTGCACGATATCGGCATCCAGCTCGTTGAGCGTGAAGGCAAGCTGGGCGCGGCATTCTATGTAGGCGGCGGCATGGGGCGCACCCCGATGATCGCGCCGCTGATCAAGGACTTCGTGCCAATTGAGGATTATCTGAGCTACGCCGAAGCCTGCCTGCGCGTTTACAACCGCTATGGCCGCCGCGACAATATCTATAAGGCGCGGATTAAGATCCTCGTCCACGAGATCGGCGCGGAGGAATATGCGCGGCAGGTGGAGGAAGAATTTGCGCATGTGAAAACGTTGGGAATCGATCCGCCTGCGGCTGAACTGGAGCGAATTGCCGCCTTCTTTGCACCGCCGCCATTCGAAAGCGGCCTGAATGAAGACATCGACCGCAGCGATCCCGATTTCGCGGTCTGGCTCGACCAGAATGTAAAGCCGCACAAACAGCCGGGCTATGCAATCGTCAATATCAGCCTGAAGCCCATCGGCGGTATCCCCGGCGATGCGTCATCCGCGCAAATCGATGTGATGGCGGACTTGGCCGAGAAATACAGCTTTGACGAGCTGCGCGTTACCCATGCGCAGAATATCGTTTTGCCTCACGTCGCCAAACCCGATCTCTATGCGGTGTGGAAAGCGCTGAACGAGGCGGAGCTGGCCAACGCCAACCTCGATCTTATCAGCGATATCATCGCCTGCCCCGGTCTCGACTATTGCAGCCTGGCCAATGCCCGCTCAATTCCCATCGCTCAAAAAATTGCCACCCGCTTTGCCGATGCCGAACGCCAGCGCGATCTGGGCGAACTGAAGCTCAAAATCTCCGGCTGCATAAACGCCTGCGGTCATCACCATGCCGGGCATATCGGCATATTGGGCGTCGACCGAAAGGGTGTGGAGAATTACCAGCTCACACTGGGTGGATCGGGTGCCGAGGATGTCTCGATCGGCAAGATTACTGGCCCCGGCTTCGATGAGGACGGCATTGTCGATGCCGTCGAACGCGCGACCGACAAGTATAAGGAGTTGCGCGAACCCGGCGAACGTTTTGTCGATACCTACCGCCGCGTTGGCATGGAACCGTTCAAGGAGGCGATCTATGGCTGATCGGATCGCGATCTTCCCAGCTGGGCGGCAAGACCTCTACGCGCAGAATAAATACTCCGCCGCCATTTCGTCCGGAGGTTTTTTGTTCGTATCTGGCCAGGTTGGCAGCCGTGATGACGGTAGTAAGGTAGACGACCCCGAAGAACAGCTTCGCGTTGCGTTCCAGAACCTGAACGCGGTTTTGGCGGCGGGTGGATGCAGTTTCGACGATGTCGTCGATTTCACGATCTACATCGTTGATCCGGGAAGCCATCTCGATACCGTGTTCAAGGTCAAAGACGAATTTTGGGGCGAACCGCCCTACCCTCCGATTACTGCCGTCGGGGTAACCTGGCTCTTTGGTTTCGATTTCGAGTTAAAGGCAACAGCGCGCATTCCGGAGACTAAAGAATGACCGATTTCCGCTATCGCGAGGACGATATCACCGAACAACCTGCGGTTACGCTCGACGCCTTTCTCGACCAGTCGAATGCCACCGCCGTGCGGCTCGAGCCTGACGACGATGCGCGCGCGCTCATCCCCTTTCTCGACAGGCTTTCGCTAATTGAAATCGCCTTCCCCAAATTCCGTGACGGGCGGGGTTATTCGTCGGCGCGTATCCTGCGCGAAGCCGGATATAAAGGCGAGCTGCGTGCACAGGGCGATGTTCTGGTCGACCAGATTGCCTTTATGAAGCGCTGTGGTTTTGACAGTTTCGCTCCGGAAAGCTCGCTCAATCCCGATGCGGTCGAGCGCGCAATTTCCGCGTATGACCAGTTTTACCAGAAAGCTGCGGATGCAGCGATTCCAGTGTGGAAGCTACGGCATGGGTGAGCATGTCCGCATCAAAGACCGTATCGACGCAGCGCCGCGCTATACCGAGGCGGATGCCGTCCGTCTGAACAATATGTTCCGTGGGCGAGATACGGTTGAGATGCTGACCCTGTTGCTCAGGGAAAACATGCTCGGCGATGTCGCTGTGGTTTCCAGTTTCGGTGCGGAAAGTGCGGTTTTGCTGCATCTGATTGCCGGCATCGATCCCAATGTGCCTGTACTCTTTCTTGAAACCGGCAAACATTTTCCCGAGACGATTACCTATCGCGAGGAATTGCGGGAGTTGCTCGGCCTGACTGACCTGCGCAATCTGACGCCCCATCCTGTGTTGCTTGCCAAGCGCGACGAGACGGGCCTGCGCTGGTCGTACGACCCGGATGGATGCTGCGAGATCCGCAAGGTGCTGCCGTTGAAAGCCGCGCTAGCAGGCTTTGACGCGCAGTTTACCGGACGCAAGGCGTTCCAGTCATCGACGCGCAAGGCATTGCCGCGGTTCGAGATCGAGGACGGACGCCTGAAAGTCAATCCGCTGGCCGACTGGGACAAGGCGCGGCTGGAGGCCTATATGGCTGAACATGATTTGCCCGCGCATCCACTGGTTGAACAGGGCTATCCGTCGATTGGCTGCTCCCCTTGCACCAGCAGGGTCGCGCCGGGCGAAGATCCGCGTTCGGGCCGCTGGAAGGGCTGGGACAAGGTCGAATGCGGTATCCACACCGAAGTGACGCCGCTCGACGATGGCGGGGCGAACGATCCGATATTCTAAATCCTCCCCGTCCCGGGGAAGGACTATTTCGGGAAAAAATAGTCCTGAATTTCCGCCGCTATCCGGGCCGGCCGGAGCGTTTCGGCGTCGATGCAGCACCAGCTCGACTTGACCTCTGCCAGAACCTCTTCGCCGCGCTTGATCACGGTATCGTAGAAGGACCGTGCGCCCTGTACTTTTTCGAGGACTACTGTGGCAATCACATCATCGTTGAGAAATGCGGGCTTGCGGTAGGTAATCTCGTGCTTCAAGGCGACCCACAGATATTTTGCCGCCGCGTCCGGCGGAGCAAGCTTGTTCCAATGGGCCAAAACCGCGTCCTGTACCCAGTTGAGGTAGCGCGCGTTATTCACATGGCCCATGAAGTCGATATCTGTCGGCAAGACGCCAATGCGGTGGAGATGCGGAAGAGCGGTTGTCATTATGGATTCGGTCTATACCGCACTTGACCTTCCAAAGCATGAACAAAAACGGGCATTTATAGGCAATGCCGAAATATTTTGCCGATGTGCACAATCTGCATCCTGCTGACATGAACTTGCAACGCCTGTTGCGCTATCCCACATGACATATATGCCACGTCCGAAACAAACACAGTGGAGCGATACCCCTGCCTACCGCTGGTCGATGGTCGTTTTCGGCTGGGCGCTGATTGTCGCTGCACCGCTGGTAAGCTGGCTTCCGGGACCGGGTGGTATAGCGCTGTTCATCATCGGGCTGGGCGTGATCCTCAAACACTCGCTGTGGGCGAAGAAGCGCTATGCGCGGTTGTCGAGGCAGCATCCTGAATATGCCAATTGGGCCAATTGGGCGATGCGGCGCAACAAAGTTGCCGGACGTCCAGACTTTCCGGACATCAAGCGCGACATCCTGCACCTGTTCCGGCGGGACGATCTTGACGCAAAACTCCCATAAGCCATGTTGACTTTTGCCGTCACTAGCCGTAACGGCCACGTCAACAAGGGCGGTCGCCGGTTGGATTCGGCGACCCTTTTCATTCCAATACGAATAAAGTCTAAGGATTACAGTCATGAAGCGCACTTTTCAGCCGAGCAATCTCGTGCGTGCCCGCCGCCACGGTTTTCGCCTGCGCATGTCGACCGCCAGCGGTCGTGCGATTCTGAATGCCCGTCGCGCACGCGGCCGCAAGAAGCTGTCGGCCTGATCTCAGGCCCTTCGAGCCGCGATATGCGCGGTTACAGCATCATCAAAAAGCGGTCCGATTTTCTGGCCGCCAACCGGGGGAAGCGATATGCAACTCCCGGTTTTGTTTTGCTGGTCCGCGACCGGCAGGATGACGATCCGGCAAAGCGGTTGGGAATTACCATTACCAAGAAAGTTGGCAACGCCGTGGTCCGCAACCGGATGCGGCGGCGGTTCCGCGAACTGGCGCGCGAGATGCTGGGCGATAAGGGCAAGGTCGGGGCGGATCATATCCTCATCGGTCGCGACGGCGGGATAGAGCGGGATTTTGCCGAGTTGCGGGCAGATTTGACCAAGGCCCTCGATAAGCTTTGCTTTCAAAACCTTAGTGCTGAGCCTGTCGAAGCACGCCCAACCGACAAGCGCGCTCCGACAGGCCCCAGGGCAACGGTGAAATCTTGCTAGCAAAACTTCTCATCCTTATCGCACGCGGGTGGCAGATCGGGCCTTCGCGGATCCTGCCGCCGACGTGCCGCTACAGCCCGAGCTGTTCGGCATACGCAATCACAGCTCTTACCAAATATGGCGCAATTAAGGGTGGCTGGCTTGCATTCAAACGGCTATTGCGCTGCCAACCTTGGGGCGGGCACGGGCATGACCCGGTGCCATGAACGCTCAAATAACTGAATAACGGGGAAAGTTAGACGTGGACGACAAGCGCAACCTGATCATCGCGATATTGCTGACGGGCCTGATCCTGTTCGGCTGGCCATATGTCGCAAGCACGTTCTTCCCCACGGCTGCGCCTGCACCCGCCACAGCGCCGGCGAAGACGGAAAGTGCGACCGGCGCGGCCACTTCGGGAGCCCCCATCACTTCGGCAGCCGCATCCAAAAACATTCCCCTGGGAGAGGCGCTCAGGGGGTCGGTCCGTGTTCTCATCGAAACGCCAAAACTCAAAGGCTCCATAAATCTCGAAGGCGCGCGCATCGACGATTTGGTGCTGCTCGCCCACCGCACCGCTCTACCCAAGGATTCGCCGCCAGTCCGGTTGTTTTCGCCGTCCGGCACTTCAAAAGCGCATTTCGTCCGTTTTGGCTGGGTCGGCACCGGCGTTACCGTGCCCGACGACAAGACTGTCTGGACGCCCAGCGCCACCAAGCTAACCCCCAAAACGCCAGTGACGTTAAGCTGGACCAACGCCGAAGGGCAGAAGTTTGATATCGTCCTGTCGATCGACGAGCATTATATGATTACGGCCGAACAGCGGTTTATTAACGGTGCAACGGCTGAGGTTCAGGTCGCTCCCTTCGGCCTGGTCAGCCGCAATGGCCAATCGCCGGACCCGGACACCTGGAATATTCATGTCGGCCCGATGGGCGTTTTCAACGACGAGATCGTCAACATCAACTATGACGATGTCATTGAGGCACCCAGAGGCGAAGTCGATTACAGCACGACCGGCGGCTGGCTGGGCGAGACCGAAAAATACTGGCTGACCGCGCTGGTGCCTGACCAGAAAGTAAGGATAAACGCCTCTTTCAAGACTGCGGATGGCTATTACTGGACACAGATGGTCAACGCCACGCAAAGCAAGGTAGCTCCGGGGGCGACCGTTTCGCAGACCTCGCGTCTGTTCGCCGGTGCAAAGGAAGTCGAAACGCTCGACATGTATGCCAACAAACAAGGCATCCCGTTGCTCGATTATTCGATCGACTGGGGCTGGTTCTGGTTCATTGCCATTCCATTCTTCTGGATCCTCCACTGGCTGTTCGGGCTCTTCGGCAATTTCGGCGTGGCGATTATCGGCCTGACCATCATCGTTCGCCTGTTCATGTTCCCGGTGGCGCAGAAACAGTTCGCGTCGATGGCGCAGATGCGCGCGGTCCAGCCGAAAATGAAGGCGGTCCAGGAACGGTGGAAAGACGACAAGCCACGGATGCAGCAGGAGATGATGAAGCTGTACAAGGATGAAAAGGTTAATCCGCTCGCCGGGTGCCTGCCGATCCTGTTGCAGATCCCGATTTTCTTCGCGCTCTATAAAATTCTGATGCTGAGCATCGAAATGCGGCACCAGCCGTTCATCTTGTGGATCAAGGATCTCTCTGTTCCAGATCCTTCCGCGCAATTGCTTTTCGACCTGCTCGGCACTGGCATCATCCTTCCCGCGTTCATCGCCATTGGTGTCCTGCCAATTCTGCTCGGCGTCACGATGTGGCTGATGCAGAAACTCAATCCGCAGCCAATGGACGAGGTGCAGAAACAGGTCTTCGCAATCATGCCGTGGTTCCTGATGTTCATTATGGCCCCGTTCGCCGCAGGTCTTCAGCTCTATTGGGTGATGTCAAACGTCATTTCGATTTTGCAGCAAAAATGGCTCTATTCGCGGCATCCGATCCTGAAGGAGCAAATGGCGAAAGAGGCCGAGGAGAAGGCGCGGGAGAAGGCGAAGGCGTAACTTAAGTCCCTCTCTCCTTAAGGGGAGAGGATACGAAGCCGTATGAGCGTAGCTAATTAGGCGAAGCTGGAGACGGGCAAGGCGGTGTCGATAGCGCACCGCCCCTCTCCCCTGCGACTAACGAGCAAGCTCGTAACTCTCGCTCCTCTCCCCTGAAGGAGAAAGGGATTGGAGTCATAATGAACGATCAGAACAAAATCTTCTCCGGCCCGGTCGGGTTCCTCAAATCGGCACCCAGCCTGGAATTTCTCCCCGAGCCCACGGTCCCGGAAATTGCTTTTGCCGGACGGTCGAACGTCGGCAAGTCGAGCCTCATCAACGCGCTGGTCAACCGCAAGGATCTGGCGCGCGCGTCGAATACGCCGGGGCGCACACAAGAATTGAACTTTTTCGACGTTGGCGACCCGCCATTGTTCCGCATCGTCGACATGCCGGGCTACGGCTATGCCAAGGCGCCGGTCGCAACCGTCAAGAAATGGCGCTTTCTCGTTAACGACTATCTGCGCGGGCGGGCGGCGCTCAAACGTGCCTTCCTGCTGATCGACAGCCGTCATGGCATCAAGGATGTCGATCGCGAAATCATGGAGATGCTCGACGGTGCGGCGGTCAGCTATCGCATCGTCCTGACCAAGACCGACAAGATCAAGGCGAGCGAACTCGAAGCGGTGCAAGCCGATACAGCCACGAAGCTGCGCAAGCATGTTGCAGCCTTTCCGGAGCTTTCGGTGACCTCAGCCGAAAAAAGGGGCGGAATTGAAGATTTGCGTGCCGCGGTGCTGGAAGCAATCCAGTCTTGACCACTGTCGTCATCCCAGCGAAAGCTGGGATCTAGAGCCGCAGTGCATGACCGCCTGAGACCCCAGTTTTGCTGGGGGACGATAAATGGAAAACAACCTGGCATGACCATAAAACTCATCATCGGAAACAAGGCTTATTCCAGCTGGTCGATGCGCGGGTGGCTGGCGGCCAAGCAATCGGGGCTGCATTTCGAGGAAATCACCGTTCCGCTGTTCGACGAGACGTGGGACGAGCGCAAGCGGGAGGAGGATCTCGCGCCATCGTCGGGCAAGGTTCCGATATTGTGGGATGGCGATGCCGTGGTCTGGGACAGCCTTGCGATCGTGGAATATCTAGCCGATAAGGTCGGTCGTGATCGCTACTGGCCGAAGGATGAAGTGGCACGCGGTATGGCGCGATCGATGGCCGCCGAGATGCACTGTAGCTACACATCGCTACGCCGCGAGTGTCCGATGAATATCCGCAAGACCTTCACCGATGTCACGGTATCAGAAGAAACCCGGTCCGACGCGATCCGGATCTTGCAAACCTGGGCCGAGGCGCGGTCGCGCTTCGGACGCGAGGGACCATATCTGTTCGGCACCTTCAGTGCTGCCGACATCATGCTCGCGCCGGTAGTTACGCGATTCGCGACTTATGGCTTCACCCTGCCCGGCTTTGCCGAAGCCTATGTCGAGGCGATGATGGCGCATCCCTGGATGGAAGAATGGTACGCCGCAGCAGCTGAGGAGCCATGGACCATCAAGCGGATCGAGGACGCAGTTACCTGATCCGCTCAGTGGGATAAGGCGTTCCATCCTTGTGGAAATAGCCATCAGGCCCGAACATCATGTCGATGTCCGAATACCCCCCACCCTCGCTGCGCTCGCCCGTGCCGATGGCTACAAATACGCAATCGGTGTCGGTCCGGTTGACAAGATGGTGCCCGTTCCGGACGCCTGCGGGCCATGCGGCAATATCACCTGCACGCATGACAGTTTCACCATCGTCCTCGATCAGCACCGCCTCGCCCGATAGCATGATGACAAGCTCGTCCTCGCCTTCATGCCAGTGTCGCTGCGACGACCATGCGCCGGGCTTCAGCACGACGTGACTTGCACCTATCTGGGTAAGTCCGCCCGCCGGAGCCAGCCTGCGCCACCACGGC
>JACVCM010000086.1 GCA_016742125.1 Sphingomonadaceae bacterium
GTCTGGTGCTGCGCGCGCACGAGGATGGCGATGCTGTCGAGGCTGTCGCCCTTATATTGTAGCGCCTCTACCTCGTCGCCGACGCGGCGCGCCTCTTCGGGGCCGTCCCAGACGCCGATGATCCGGACCTTCTCGCCCTCATCGATTTCGGTCCAGAGCGTCTTGCCAAGGCGGCTGCTGTTCGCGTCGATCAGTCCGCTCGCGGCGGCGAGGATATGCGGCGTGCTGCGGTAATTCTGTTCGAGCTTGATGATCTTCGCACCGGGAAAATCCTTTTCGAAGCGCAATATGTTCGCAACCTCTGCCCCGCGCCACGAATAAATGCTTTGGTCGTCATCGCCGACGCAGCAGATATTCTGCGGGCTTCGGCCCTGCATGAGCAGGCGGAGCCACATATATTGGACGGTGTTGGTATCCTGATATTCGTCGACCAGCACATATTTGAACTGCCGCTGATATTTTTCGAGGATGTCGCGGTTGCCGCGCAGCAGTGTGACGATGTGAAGCAAGAGGTCGCCGAAATCGCAGGCGTTGAGCGCGAGCAGGCGGGCCTGATAGAGCGCGTACATCCGCTGGCCTTTACCGTTGGCATATTCCTCATTGTCGCCCGGCGTCAGGTCGGCGGGGGTCTTGCCGGCGTTCTTCCACCGGTCGATCATTCCTGCGAGCCCGCGTGCGGGGAAGCGCTTTTCGTCCAGATCTTCCGACAGGATAAGCTGTTTCAACAGGCGGATCTGGTCGTCGGTGTCGATAATCGTGAAATTGCTTTGCAGGCCCACAACCTCGGCATGGCGGCGCAGCATTTTTGCGCCAATGCTGTGAAAGGTGCCGAGCCAGGGCATCCCCTCGACCGCTTCGCCGACCATATGGCCGATGCGCTCACGCATCTCGCGCGCCGCCTTGTTGGTGAAAGTGACGGCGAGGATTTCGGACGGCCAGGCGAGCCGCGCATACAGGATCTGCGCCATGCGCGCGGTCAGTGCGGCCGTCTTGCCGGTGCCTGCGCCCGCGAGCAGCAGCACAGGACCTTCGGTGGTGAGCACGGCTTCACGCTGCGGCGGGTTTAAGCCCCTCAGCCAGGGGGGCTCGCTCTGGACCTGATTGTCTTGCATCGGTGAACAGTTAGGGAACGGCGCGGCGAACCGCAAGCGCCGTTCGGCGAATTGCCGGAACCAACTGCGCTGTACCGCATTTCCTCAACACAAGACGAGGAGAATCATCATGCGCAGCACCATCCTGCTGGGCGCCGCTGCCGCCCTTGCACTCATTGCTACCGACCCTGCATTGTGTATGCAGAATCCGACGCCGCCAGCGAATCCGACAGATCCGATCCCACCGGAAACACCGCCTACACCCGGCGATCCAGTGCCGCCCACACCACCAGCACCGGGTCAACCGATGCCCATGCCGGCCCCGATGCCGGCCCCGGAACCTGAGCCCCAGCCGACGCCAACGCCACAGCCGCCTGTTCAAGGCAGCACCGATGCCCCCGTTGGGCCCATGGCTACACCCCCAATGGCGGGAGCGGATCGGGCGCAAAGCGGCGGCACGACGTCGGCAATGATGACACCGCAACCTGCGACAAAGGAATATCCGCCCTGTACGCGGACATTGCAGGACAATTGCCGCAATCCCGGCGAAGGGCCGAAAGCTACGCGGAAGCGGACGCGCTGAACTTAGGCAATAGCCGTCCGTCCATAGCCAGCAAGCCCAGCGCAATCAGCGCTGCGCCTGCCAGTTCTTTCGGTTCGACGGTCTCGCCCAGTGCCACCACGCCCACGATGACCGCAATCACCGGCATGATAAAGGCGACCAGCATCGCGTTGGATGCGCCCGCGCTGTCGATCAGGCGGAAATAGAAGAAATAGGCGATGGCGGTGGAGGGTATGGCCAGACCTGCCGCCCCAGCCCAGGCGTCCCATCCGGCGGCAGGCAGGTTCCAGGGCTGCTCGGCAAGAAGCATGACCGGTAGCATGATCAAGGCGGCCGTGGTTACCTGGCCTGTGGCTACTACAAGAGGGGTCATTGTCGATTGCGACAACGTCCGCCCGTATACGGCGGCAAGTGCATAAAGCAGCGTCGCCGCCAGACAGGCCAGTTGCGCCAGCACGCTTCCGCTCAGACCGCCCAGGGCATCGGTCCCGACCATTACCACAATGCCGGCAAGGCCCAGCAGGACGCCGACTATGCGGGCAGGGGTCGCCTTTTCGTCGCGGGTCAGGAAATGCGCGGTGACGACGCCCCACAGCGGTGTTGTCGCATTGAGGATAGAGGCAAGACCGCTCTCGATATGCGTCTGGCCCCAGAAAAACAGAATGAACGGGAACGCCGCGTTTATGGCGCCGAGGACGAAAAACTGCCCCCAACTTTTTCCATCACGGGGCATGCGGTGGCCCATGATACGCAAGATAAGCAACATCGGCGGCACCGCCAGCGCCAGCCGCAGAAAGACCAACGTATTGGGCGGGAAACCGCGTAACCCGAGCTCGATCATGAAAAATGCGCCGCCCCATAACAGCGACAGCAACATGATGATGCCCCAATCGGCAGCAGACATTCCGGGATTCTTCAAACCGCAGCCTCCGGCCGGAGCAGCGTCAACCGGGCCTTGCCGACGTCGCGGACGTTGTCGATGATGAAACCCTTGACGTCGATGTTTTCCTTGCTGCTGGTCTCTATGCCGATCCACGCAGAGCGCGCGAACCAGCCGAGACGGCAAAGCTTGTCAAGCGCGACCGCCCCGGCGCCGGTGGTATAGGGCGGGTCCATCAGGACCAGGTCGAAAGGCATGATCGCAGAGCCGAGCGACAGCACCGAAGATTTGCGGATATCGGATTGCGTCTTTGCACCGAGCCTGGCGATGTTGGTTTCGAGCGCGTCGAGGGCGGCACGGTCCTGCTCGACAAAGGTGCACGTCGCTGCACCGCGCGATAGGGCTTCCAGACCGAGCGCGCCGGAACCAGCGAACAGGTCCAGCACGGCAAGGTCCTCGAACGAACCCAAGCGGCTGGTCAGCATCGAAAACAGCGTCTCGCGGGTGCGGTCGGCGGTCGGCCGTGTCGTATCGCCTTTGGGCGCAACCAGAGGTCGCGAACGCCATTGACCTGAGATTATGCGCATATTCTAGCCCTTCCCTTTCAGGGGAGGGGACGGGGTGAGGGTTGTCGGTCGAGTTCCGCTTTTGCGGACAGACCGCACCCCCGTCCCCTCCCCTGAAGGGGAGGGGGGAGATGTTAAAGTCTTCCGGAACTCGATCAAATCGACGCGCCGGACTTCGCCGACATCGCCAGCCTTCATATCGCCCAGCACGAAAGGTCCATAACGCGTACGGATAAGGCGACTGACTTCCAGCCCCAGATGCTCAAGCACGCGACGCACTTCGCGGTTCTTGCCCTCGGTCAGCGTCATTTCGACCCAGCCATTGCGGCCCGTGCGCCTTTCCAGATTGGCGTCGATCTTGCCATAACGCACGCCGTCGATCTCGATACCGTGAATCAGGTCTTCAAGCTGTTCCTGCGTCACATCGCCAAAACAGCGCGCGCGATAGGTGCGTTCGACACCGGTCGACGGCAATTCCATTTGCCGCTTGAATTCACCGTCATTGGTGAGGAGCAGCAGGCCTTCGGTGTTGAGGTCAAGCCGCCCGATCGGCATCAACCGCGGCAGGTCTTTGGGCAGCACATCATAAATCGTCTTGCGACCCGAAAAGTCGCGTTCAGCGGTCAGGCAGCCTTCGGGCTTGTGGAAGAGGTACAGTTTCGTTGGCTCGGCCTGTTTGACCGCCTTGCCGTCTACCGCCACGCCGTGCAGCGATTTGAGCAGTGTCGCCGGGGTTTCAACCTTTTCGCCATTCAGCGTCACGCGGCCGTCGGCGATCATGCGCTCTATTTCGCGCCGCGAGGCTACGCCAGCGCGGGCAAGCAGCTTTGCGATCCGTTCTTCCCCGTCCTTCCGCTCGAGCGCGCCCTTCGAATTTCCGGCATCGGGACGCGGCTTGCGCGCGGGTTTCCTGTCCCAGCGCAGACGGGGCGGTTTGGTAACGCGGGGTGCAGCACGGGGAGGGGCTTTGGAAGGTGGTTTCGCCATGTCCGGGCCTTTGCAGCAATGCCGAACAAAAGTCACTGGCCATTCAGGAAAATGGCGTTAGTCATGCCAGCAAAGCATATCGGAGGGGTCCGCATGTCAGTCGATTTACAGCGCTTCATCATTTTCGTCGTCGTCATCGGCGGCGTCATTCTCGCGGCGCTGACCATCAAATCCTTCCGACCCTATTTGCGTAAAGCGCCGATGGTGGCGTTCCTGCTCGGCATATCGAGCGGCTTTCCGCTGACGCTGCTGATCGCTACAATGACGTTCTGGCTGGCGCGCGTGGGGATCGACACCGCAACAATCGGCTTCGCTGTGGCCTTGGGCATTCCCTATACGCTCAAATTTCTGTGGGCACCGTTGGTCGACAAGCTGCCTCTGCCGTTCCTGACCAGGACCTTCGGCCAGCGGCGCGGCTGGCTGTTTCTGATCCAGGGACTGCTGTTCGTCGCGGTATGGCAGTTGGGCGCAAGCAACCCGCAACCCGGCAATATGACGGTCTTCGCGATATGGGCGTTGATTACCGCATTTCTGTCGGCAACCCAGGACATCGTCATCGATGCCTATCGTATCGAGATCCTGGATGAAGAAGAATTTGCGCATGGCACCGCCACGAACCAGTTCGGCTATCGTACCGGCAACCTGATTGCGGGTGCCGGGACGATCTATTTTGCGTCCAACGAAGGGCTGGGGCTCGGTTGGGCGACAGCCTATGGCCTGACCGCGTTCTGCATCATTCCCGCGATCATCGGTGCCTTCATCATCGGGCCGGGCAAATTTGTCGACCGCTATGCCGATGCAGCCGGGATGAAACCGCGCGAGTGGTTGCGCGAGACCGTGGTCAATCCGTTCCGCGAATTTCTCACGCGACATGGCGCGTTCATTATCCTTGGATTTGTGCTGGTCTACAAGGTTGGCGATGCGATGGGACAGGCGATGCTCGGGCCGATGATTGTCGATCTCGGCTTTTCGGATACCGATTACATCACGGCCAACAAGATTTGGGGCTATGCGGCCTTGATTGTCGGGTCAGCGCTGGGCGCGCCTTTCATCCTCTGGCTGGGGATGGGAAGGGCGCTGCTCATTTCAGGGCTGCTGATGATGTTTTCCAACGTCATGTTCATGGTCCTTGCCGCGACCGGCAATAATTACTGGATGATGGTTGCAGCCATCTGCACGGAAAATGTCACCAGCGGTATCGGACTGACCGTGTTCACCACATATCTCTCTGGCCTGTCGAGTATCGCTTATACAGCGACGCAGTTTGCGCTTCTGTCGTCGTTCGCCGGAGTCGGGCGGACCTTTATGGCCGGACCTGCGGGCATAGTGGCCGACAATTTTGGCTGGGTGTTCTTCTGGGGCTTCACCGTTGTTGCCGCCATACCGGGCATGTTCCTGCTCTGGCTGTTATGGAGCAAAGGCTATGTCGTGCAGAGCGTCCGCCAGACCGATGCCGTCGAACATGACGCGCCGAAGGAACCGGTCGGGCCAGTGCGCATATTCGGCTTTATGTTGGTGGTTGCCGGACTGATCGGACTGTTGCTGGTCGGACCGCTGGAACTCGCGAACAACTTTGCCGCGATCTTTGCGGCGGTTCTGGTGGCTGGCGGGCTGTTGGCGTGGAAGGGGCAGCCTGCAAAGGCGGCCTAATCCGGGAGCTCGCCATTCAGTCGGAGCACTTCGCCAGCCAGATAGAGCGAACCGCAAATGAGGACATGTGCAGGCTGGAACCCGGACCCGAGTCCCATGAGCGCAGCCGCGACATCGTCCGATGGATGGGCTTCACCGATTGCGAGTTCGTCCTGGACACGCCGACAAAATTCGTCGGGATCATGATGCTCATGGCCGGGGATGGGCACAGCAAGCAGCGACGCAATGTTGTGGGCAAAGGGTTTGAGGAATCCGACAGCATCCTTGTTCTTCAACATGCCGATAACCACATGCACCGGCGGACCGTTTTCCAACATCTTCGCGATTGCTGCACCGGCATCGGGATTGTGGCCTCCGTCCAGCCACACGGTTGAACCCGCGGGCAGCAAGTCGGTAAGCGGCCCCTTGCCGAGCGCCTGCATGCGTGCAGGCCAGCGCGTCCATTCCATCGCGGCGGACAAGGCGCCCTCGGGAATGACGATCGCGCTCTGGTGACGCAGCATGGCGATGGCGAGCGCAGCATTGTCGGCCTGATGCGCGCCGGGCATGCGGGGGAGGGGAAGGCTGATCTTGCCTGTTTGATCGCGGTAGTGGAGGCGGCCCTCGTAAGCGACTGCATCCCAAGCCTCGCCACGTGCTAGCAATTTTGCGCCGGATGAGGTTGCCTGGACCGCGATGGTGTTGGCCATCGACGCCGCATATTTCTGCGTGACCAACGGTACACAGGTTTTGGCAATGCCAGCCTTTTCAAAGGCGATGCGATCCAGCGGCGGCATGTCGGCTATGCCATTTTCCGGCGCGAGCAGAAATGCTTCATGGTCGATCCCGAGCGACGCGATACCGCAAACGGCCGGTTTGGCGATAACATTGGTGGCATCGAGCCTGCCGCCAAGACCGACCTCGATCACGCAGGCGTCGGCGGGCATGCGCGCAAAGGCCAGGAAGGCGACGGCCGTGGTGACTTCGAAAAAGCTGGCTTGAAGGCCTTCGGCCTGGTCGAGAACGTCAGCTAGCAAAGCGGTGAGCAGATCATCGTCAATCAACTTTCCTGCAATACGGATGCGTTCGTTGAACCGAACAAGGTGCGGGCTTGTATAGACATGGCAGGTCAGGCCCGCTGCCTCTATGGCGCTACGCAGGAACGCACAGGATGAGCCCTTGCCGTTGGTGCCCGCGACATGGAAAACAGGCGGCATGCCATGGTGCGGGTTGCCGAGGCGGTCGAGCAAGGCGGTAATACGTTCCAGTCCCAGTACATCGCGGCCGGGGGAGAGCATGGTCAGCCGGTCGAGCTGTGCTTGGACAGAGGGATTGGTTGCGATCGCGTGGTCGGGCATCAGCTATTATCGCGCAACCAACCAGCACCGTCACCCTGAACCTGTTTCAGGGTCCATTTCGCCTCTCTGCCCTTCGGTCTCGGCTGATGGATGGATCCTGAAACAAGTTCAGGATGACGAGTAGCGGCAAACAAGGTTTGTGCCCTAAGCCGCCTTTTTCACCGGTGCCAGATAACCGATCAACCTTGACAGCGTCTCTCGCAAATCGTGCCGGTGGGTCACCATGTCGATCATGCCATGTTCCAGCAGATATTCAGCCCGCTGGAAACCTTCGGGCAATTTTTCTCGGATGGTCTGTTCGATTACACGTTGTCCGGCGAAGCCGATAAGTGCGCCGGGTTCGGCGATCTGCACATCACCGAGCATCGCATAGGACGCAGTGACGCCGCCCGTGGTTGGGTCTGTCAGCACGACGATATAGGGTAAGCCCGCATCGTGCAGCATCTGGATGGCGACGGTCGAGCGCGGCATCTGCATGAGTGACAATATGCCCTCTTGCATCCGCGCGCCACCAGCGGCGGTGAAGATGATATAGGGGCATTTCGCCTTTATCGCTGCCTTGACCGCGTCAACGAACGCCTCGCCGACCGCCATTCCCATCGACCCGCCCATGAAGGCAAAATCCTGGACGCTGACGACGGCGGTCTGGCCGTCGATTTCACCCTTGGCAGAAATCATCGCGTCGCTCTCGCCCGTTGCAAGACGTGCCGCCTTGATGCGGTCGGTATATTTCTTGGTATCCTTGAATTTCAGAGGGTCTTCGCCGACCGAAGGTGGCGGCAGGATGTCGTAGCTTTCGTCGTCGAACAAGGTGGCAAAACGCTCCGCCGGGCCTATGCGGCCATGATGGTCGCATTTGGGGCAGACGGACTCGTTTTCCTCAAATTCCTTGAGGAAAATCATCGCGTGGCAGCCCTTGCATTTGTGCCAGAGCGTCTCTGCAGTTTCGCGCTTGGCGATGAAGGGAATGGCGTTGCGGACGCGTGTGACCCAGTTCATTTTTTCTTCCTTTATCCCTTCACCGATCAATCCTTCGAGACGGCCCCTTCGACAAGCTCAGGGGCCTCCTCAGGATGAGCGGCTTTCACCTGATCCGCTCGCCCTGAGGATGGGCTGAGCGGAGTCGAAGACCCGTCTCGAAGGACCTGCCGGTTTGTAGTTAGCTTCTTGCCGATTGGATAGCCGCTTTCAGCGAAGCCACATAATCGCGGATGGGACCAGCGGCGTTGATGCCATGTTCGGCGACCAGCTCGACCAGTGCCGAACCCACTACCACCCCATCGGCGACGCGCGCGATATTGGCGGCCTGTTCGGGCGTGCGCACGCCGAAGCCGACCGCAACGGGCAGGTCGGTATACGCTTTCAAGCGGGCGACGGCCTCGTCGATGCTGGTCTGCGCGGCCTGTTGCAATCCGGTGATACCGGCCACGCTGACATAATAGAGGAAGCCCGACGCGCCATCGAGCACAGCGGGCAGGCGTGCGGTGTCGGTGGTGGGGGTGGCGAGGCGGATGAGATCGATGCCCGCGTTGCGCAGTGTCGGCCCGAGTTCGGCGTCCTCTTCGGGCGGGATGTCGACGCAGATGACGCCGTCCACCCCTGCCTTGTTGCATTCGGACGCAAACCAGTCGGCGCCGCGGATGGTCATTGGGTTGGCATAGCCCATAAGCACCAATGGGACGTCGGGATGCCGCGTGCGGAAGGCGGTGGCGATCGCGAAGATATCCGCCGTGGTTGTGCCTGCTTCAAGGCTGCGGATATTCGCCTTCTGGATCGCGGGGCCATCGGCCATCGGATCGGTAAAGGGCATCCCCAGTTCGATCACATCGGCACCGCCCGCGACGAGCGCGTCGAGATTGGCCGCAGTATCGCCATCGCCAGCGGTGATGAAGGTGACGAGCGCGGGGTGGTTAGCGGGGAAGGCGTTGCTCAGCCTTGTCACTGACTGTCACCCTGAACTTGTTTCAGGGTCCATTTCTCCTCACAGAGCGATGGTCTCGGCTGAAAGATGGATGCTGAAACAAGTTCAGCATGACGGTGCTTGGAATTCATATGTTTACTCCAAGCGCCTCGGCCACCGTGAAGATATCCTTGTCCCCGCGTCCGCACAGATTGGCGAGGATGATTGCGTCCTTGTCCATCTTCACCGCCTCGCGCGCGACCGCTGCAATGGCATGCGAGGGCTCCAGCGCGGGGATGATGCCCTCGGTGCGGCAGAGCAGCTGGAAGGCGTCCAGCGCCTCCTTGTCAGTCACGCTGTCATAACGCACGCGGCCGATTTCCTTGAGCCAGCTATGCTCCGGCCCGATGCCGGGATAATCCAGGCCTGCCGAAATCGAATGCGCCTCGGCGATCTGGCCGTCTTCATCCTGCAGCAGATAGGTCTTGTTGCCGTGGAGGATCCCGGGGCGTCCGCCAGCGAGGCTCGCGGCATGTTCCTTGTCCAGACCATGCCCTGCCGCCTCGATGCCAAGCATGGCCACATCTTTATCGTCGAGGAAGGGGTAGAACAGGCCGATCGCGTTCGACCCGCCACCGATTGCGGCGACCAGCAGGTCGGGAAGGCGGCCCGTCCGCGCGAGCATTTGCGCGCGGGCCTCTGTGCCGATCACGCTCTGAAAATCGCGGACAAGTTCGGGGTAAGGATGCGGTCCGGCGGCGGTACCGATGATGTAGAACGTGTCGTGCACATTGGCGACCCAGTCGCGCAACCCTTCATTCATCGCATCTTTAAGCGTGCCTGCACCGCTGGTGACGGGAATGACTTCTGCGCCCAGCAAGCGCATGCGAAACACGTTGGGCTGCTGCCGCTCGATGTCTTTCGCGCCCATATAAATGAAGCAGGGCAGCCCGAAGCGTGCGCAGACCGTGGCGGTGGCAACACCATGCTGGCCCGCACCTGTCTCGGCAATGATCCGCGTCTTGCCCATGCGGATGGCAAGCAAAATCTGGCCGATGCAATTGTTGATCTTGTGTGCGCCGGTGTGATTGAGCTCGTCACGCTTGAACCAGATTTGTGCGCCTTTGCCCTCAGGCGCGTCCTTGCGACATTCCGCGGTCAGCCGTTCGGCATGATAAAGCGGGGACGGGCGCCCCACATAATGTTCGAGCAGATCGTCGAACTGCGCCTGAAACGCCGGGTCCTGTTTCGCCGCGCGATATTCACGCTCCAGATCCAGCACGAGCGGCATCAGGGTTTCGGCAACATAGCGCCCCCCGAACTGGCCGAAATGGCCACGGTCGTCGGGTTGGTTACGGAAGGAGTTTAGCACGGGTTCAGGCGTTGTCATGATCGCGGACCGCTTTGCAGAAAGCCGCAATCTTGTCCACATCCTTGATACCCGGAGCAGATTCGATGCCAGACGATGTGTCGACCAAGGGTGCGCCGGTCTGGCGGATGGCTTCGGCGACATTGTCCGGAGTCAACCCGCCAGCAAGGCCCCAGGGAAGCCTGTGTTTATGTTCCGCCAGAAGCGACCAGTCGAAACGCGTTCCGGTACCACCCGGCAGCGCCTGAGCAGGCGCGTCGAATAACAGCAGGTCGGCGGCATCCTCGAACCGATCGCTTTTCTTGAGCGTTTCCGCCGTTTTGACACCGAGCGCTTTCCAGATTTCAACCGAACTGACACCTTTCAGCAGCCGCAACCATTCGGGCGTTTCGGTCCCGTGGAACTGCACCACATCGGGTTTGACGAGTTCGATCGCCCTGGCGGTATATCCCGGCTCGGCGTTCACAAGCAGCAGCACGACCTTGAGCGAGGGCGGTGTCCGCATCCGCAACGCAGCCGCCTGTTCGAGCGGAACATAGCGCGGGCTGGGCGCATAATTGTTCAAACCGATATGCGTCGCACCGCCTTTTGCGGCAGCCTCGATTTCAGTCTCGGTCTTGAGGCCGCAGATTTTGATTTGGGTTGGCATAGTGCAGGCGGATAGCCCAAACCCACACGTCACGTCACCCTGAACTTGTTTGGGGTTTATCCCCTTGGGACAAGTAGCGTGATGTGCTACAGCGCACCCCATGACAATTCGACTCCACATTCGGAAGCGGATGGGGCAGGAATAAGTAATGGAACCCGTGCAGAGCTTGCCATCTATTGTGCCGCCTTTAGTTGCGTTCCAAGGAATATCAGGTGCTTTGGCGGTTGCGCTTGTGGTTGAGGCTTGGAAAAAACACTCATGGGCAGCAGGTTGTTTTGCGGCGGTTTTCGCGCTCTTGGCCCTTTTTACTAAGTCGATAGCAGATGTTTCGCCGGTCATCGGCTTATGGCTTGCTGAAATTGGCTCTAGCCCAGTTTCTTGGTGGATGTTGGTTGTTGGTGCCGTTGTGGTGTATCTGGCTAAACCCTACAAAAAACACGCTAGTAGAAATGAACATGAGGAAATAAATGGCGGGGGTGCTTTACCATCGTATGACGACACCGAATTGCGCGCCGAGATTTCAAAAGAATTTAAGCGCTATAATGACGCGCTTGCTGGCATACAGGGCATCCGTGACCACCTGAGTGACCAAATCAACCAAGTTCGTCTAGAAAGCGCATCTAGAGCACTTGGACCGATATTAGGCAAGGCTATTGAAGACGTAGATACCGCGCTCGCAAGCTGGGAAAGTCGTGTAAATTCAGTGCGGGAAAGCTGCAAAGCGGGCGAAAGACCACACACGATGGGTTGGCAGGGAGATCAACCATTACGCAGTATTGCATCTAACGTCGGTTTGGATTTTCCAAATGATAGCGTCATAACACAGCCTGTGGATACTCATGGCATGGATGATGACAAATTGCGCGCTCAATATATACAGTTTGCGACGGCCTTACAGATCGGCAAGGCCCGCGCCGCCCAGATAAAGGCAAAGCTAAAGCAAATGCGCGACTACTGTGACGGGAATATGCATAGCGCCAATAAGTCTATGTTGTCCGAAGTCGCAGAACGGGTAAAAGGATAAGCTATGAACCAAGTTGCCGAGAAACGCTTCGACGCTCTTCTAAAGGCCATGACTAAGGGCGAAGCCCCTAGCGCACGAAAGAAACCATCAGACGATCAAGCATCAGATGTGGAACGTGACGCATATTGTAGCGATACTCAAACTCACCAAGGTATTTCGGAAGATGCTTCCCGCTAACGTGGATATGCGTTCCGTTGATGCCGCGCTTTAGCTGCGCCCAAAAGCCTTCGATTGCGTTCACGCCAGCGCCGCAAGGTTTGGCATATTCCTTGGCAGCATGATTGACCTTAACGTGCCGATAGCCGTTGTCTGCCAAGTCTTTGTAACCGCCAAATTCGTCTGTGTGGATTGTCGTTCCGGGCAATACATGGGCGTTGATTAGCGCGTGCATGGCAGGCTTTGTGCGGCCCGATACAACCCGTGCAATCAATTCGCCGTCACGTTCCAGCATACCCACGACGCAGGTCTTGTTGCCCTTGTAGCCGCTTCCTTTGCCGGACACCGAACCACCGATAAGCGTTTCGTCAATTTCGACTTCTTCACCAATGCCGCCAAGTGGATCGTCGCTATCAAGCTGCGCCATATACTTGCGGATTTCATGGCACATACGCCAAGCGGTCTTGTAGGTTACGCCTAACTGGCGTTCAACTTCCTTGGCAGCAACACCGTTACGCGATGCGCAGAACTGAAACATCACAAAGAACCAGTCACGCAGGCTTGTGCGGGTGCGGTCAAAGGGCGTTCCAGCGGTAGGATATACTTGCGCACCGCAATGCTCACAAGCGTATGAGCGACGGGCTTTGACGCGATAGAACTTTGCAGACTTGCCGCATTTGTCACAGTCGTGACGCTCACGAAAGCGGGTCCGCATAAGGTGGTCTAGGCAGCTTTCTTCTGTCGGGAAGCGGTCTTGAAACTGGCGAAGTGTAGGGGCTTTGTTGCTCATGCCCATTATGTAGCAGATTGCTTTACTTGTCGCAAGGGGATAAACCCCAACTTGTTTCAGGGTCTATTTTGCCTCACTACCCGATGGTCTCGGCTGACAGATGGACCCTGAAACAAGTTCAGGGTGACGGTTTTTTTAGGACAGAGTAAACCTAAAGCGTCCCGACAATCGCCCGCGCGGCGTCGTCGGGGCTGTCCGCCTTGGTAATCGGCCGTCCGACCACCAGTACGCTTGCGCCATCGTCGCGCGCCTGTCGCGGGGTGACCGTGCGTTTCTGGTCACCGCTGTTGCCGCC
>JACVCM010000087.1 GCA_016742125.1 Sphingomonadaceae bacterium
GGACCCGAAGCCGCGATCGGCGACGATCCCCTAGGCAAGGTAATCGGTGAGGATTTCACCACCGAGGATCTTGAGGAAGCCGTCGAAACAGCAAGCGACGACGAGTAAGTCTCTCGCGCAACAGCATAAAACCCGCCGGACGCAATTCCGGCGGGTTTCTTGTGCTCAGAATTTGCCTGACAGCGTTATCTGGATCAGCGGGTCGAGTTCGCGTTTGCGGTTAACGATCTGGCTCAAACCACTGTTGGCGCGCGTATCTGCGTAGATGAACCGGTCCCGCCGAAAGTCAGGCAGGTCGATGACCTGCAGCCGGAGCGTGCCGAGTTTGAACTTGGTATACTCGATAAACAGCGTCGACCTTACGCCATCGCTCTGCCTGCGGAATTCGTTGAAGAAATAGGCGTTGTTGGATTCCTGGGTATAAAATGTCGCCCCATAAACAAGCCCAACCGCCGGCGCGTCATATCGCAGATTCCATTCCTGGTGCCACAGAGGCCGGTTTGACATCCGTCGGTTCAGGCCGGTTACGGGGTCGGTCACGCGACTGCCGTGATAATGGCCAACATATTTCAGCTCAAGACCGGTGAAGCCGATCGGCTTTGTCAGCCAGTCGAAAGGCAGCGTAATCTCCAGTTCGCCGTTCCAGCGCTTACTGTTGCCGATATTGCCCGCTCCGTCGAACCTTGCTGTAACATTCCCGGCAGCATCGCGCAGCGTAATCGGCACCAGATCCTGCGTGTCGCTGATAAACTGGTATTCGCCGCGAAACTGGATACTGCCACGTTCCAGAAATTTATGCCGGACAAGCGCCGAGAGGTTGGTTACTTTTTCCGGCACGAGATCGGCATTGCCCGCATCTACCTGGTTGCCCAGAGTAACATCAACCGACGTTGCAAATTCGCCGAAGTTGAGCTGGGCAACCTGCCGCTCGGCACGAAATTCGAATGTTGTTTGCGGCGTCACCGTCCAGGTTGCGATCGCCCGTGGCTTGATAAATTTGAAGCTGCGCGAGGCAGTGCTGTCCCCCGACAGGGTTAGCTTTGAAAATTCGGCAACGGCGCCCGCTTCGAGCTTCCACGACGGGCTGATAGTCCACACGTCGGTGACGAAAGGCTCTATACGGGTCTCTTCCACCAGAACGTCGGAAGCCGGAAAAGTTGTAACCGCCCCCGCAACCGAACTGGCTGCGGAAAAGCGTGCATCGAGGCGGTTATAGGCCAGCTCCCCTCCGAACTGTATGGCATGCCGCGATATGCCGCTCCAGTCATTCTGCACGCGAACCACCGCCTCGCTGGGGCGATTGCGGCTGCGCGTTTCGAACAGGGTGACCGGCTGCCCCGGGCGGTCGACCTCGATACTGCTATCATTGCTTTCGTTCGCCGCGCGATAGAGGCCGACCAGCTTGGTGTTGAGCTTTGGAGCCAATCCAAATTCGACATCGCCGCCGATTTCATAATTGATGTCGCTGATCGGTCCGCCGCGTAACAGCAATTCGTCGCCAATGTCGGTGCCTGTGCTGTTAAGATACTGGGCAACCCGCCGATCGAAGCCGTCAGACCAGCGAACCCGGCCATTCAGGTTTACCTTGGCCCCGCCGACACGGGTCTTGATCGCCCCGCCTAATGCGGCCTCATCGAAACCGCCCCTGCCCTGATAGTGGCGCCTTTCGATTAAGGCCGCCGAGCCAGTCTTGAAATCTTCCGGACCAAAGCCGTAAATGCGCTCGGAATAGGAGGAAAAGTTCAGTTCATAGGTGGTATCGCCTCGCCTCAGCGTCGCCGATGCGTTGGCCGATGGCTGAAAGCCGTAACGTGTGCCGGCAACAATATTGGCTTCGTAGGTGCCGCTTATCTTTGCCGACACCTTGCGTATGACATTGACCACTTGCCCCTGCCCCTGCGTCTCGGCATCTGCGCCGGCCTGTTCGGTCAGTTCGATATAGTCTACCTCGCTTGCCGGAATGCGCGAAAGGATCGTGAAAACGTCGTCCGATTTTGTGGATGGCCGGTCACCATCAATCAGTACGTTGCCCGCATTCTCCCCGAAACCCCGCCGTCCCTCATCGGCCACAATTGAAAATCCGGGGATCCGGCGAACCATGTCCAACGCAGTGACGGGCGCGTAGGACGCAAAAAAGTCAGCGCGAAACTGCCGCTTGCCGTCAGCAGCAACCAGAACTTCCGGCGTGACAACGTCTTGTGCATGAAGCACCGGTGCAACGACGATGCTGGCTGCGCCCGTAAACAGTAATGCGATAGTGCAGCGAGAAATGGCCATCGATCCTCCCATGGGACCGACGCCGTTCGCGTTTTCAGTCCGTTAAAGGGATGACTACAGACGTAAACATGTCGGTGGTATTGACCTTCGACTAACGAAGGACTTGTTCGACAAAACACAAAATTGCGCGCAAATCGGCAGTTCGTCGATTCCGCTCGCTATTTTGTAGATAATTCTGCTGGATTAGATCGGTCGATCCTGCTCGATTTCAATCTGTTGATCCAATTGCTCCGCTTTGGCGCAGGCTTCCGCAATGCCATCTTCACATTTCTCGCGCGCCTTGTCGCGCTGCCGGGCCAATTTGCCTATTGCCTCCTCGCGCTTGCGCAGTTCGCGTCCACGCTTCTCGTCGGCCTCCGATTGGCTGGTCGTCAGTACATCGGCAGTTTTCGACACGACTTTTATGGGTGCGGTCACGACATCACCAACTACGGAGGCAACGCAGCCCTGCAGGAACAACATCGCAACCGAAGATAATATCAGACGCATACAAACTCCTGCATGGCAAAGCTTCGCCCTAGCTGCACCACCATGAGTGCAGGCTTAACGAAGCAAATCAAGGGCTATGGCTCGCACATCGTCAGCCATATCAGGCCTACCGAGCGCAACGGCCAGATTCGCCTCGATATAACCGACCTTCGTCCCGCAATCATAACGTTTCCCGTCGAAGGTGACCGCATGGAAAGCCTGCTTGCCGATCATTTGCGCCATCGCATCGGTCAGCTGGATTTCGCCGCCGGCACCTTTTTCCTGCCTCTCGAGGACTCGCATGACGTCGGGCTGGAGGATGTAGCGTCCCGAAATAATCAGGTTGGAAGGCGCGTATTCGGCCTTTGGTTTTTCCACCAGTCCCAATACTTCCGTAACCGCGCCGTGGCTTTTACCCGGAGCGATCACACCATAGCTCGACACCTTTTCATGGGGGACTTCGAGCACGCTGATCATGTTTCCGCCGAGGCGATGATAGGCTTCGACCATTTGCGCCATGCAGCCGGGCGATCCGTGCATAAATTCATCGGGCAGAAAAATCGCGAATGGCTCATCTCCGACAATATCTCGCGCACACCAGATTGCATGGCCCAGCCCGAGCGGCTCCTGCTGCCGGACATAAGCGCAATTGCCGGGGCCAAGCCGCGTAGGTTCGAGGACCGAGATATCCTTGTTGCGATCGGTCATCGTCCGCTCAAGTTCATAAGCGATGTCGAAATGGTCCTCGATCGCGCTCTTGCCACGACCGGTTACGAAAATCATTTGCTCGATACCGGCCTCGCGCGCCTCGTCCACCGCATATTGGATGAGCGGACGATCGACGACAGGCAGCATTTCCTTGGGAATGGCCTTGGTAGCGGGAAGAAAGCGGGTTCCGAGGCCGGCGACGGGAAATACAGCCTTGCGAATGGGTTGGTGGGTCATGTGCAAGGCTATTGCATCAAGCCAAACGCTCCGCAAACCCCTTTTTCAGCTTCGCCAATTTGGGAGGAATAACTGCAAGGCAATAGGGGTTGCGCTGGCCTTCACCTTCCCAATATTCCTGATGATAATCCTCCGCCGGATACCATATCGCCGGTCCCTCTATCTTCGTCACAATCGGTGCAGGCCAGTCGGCGGCCGCGCGTTGGATGCCAGCCTGTGCTTCGGTGCGTTGCCGATCGTCGAGAGGGAAGATGGCTGAGCGATATTGGGTTCCGATGTCATTGCCCTGCCGATTGAGCTGAGTCGGATCATGTGTCGCGAAGAAGATGTCGAGCAAGTCGGCGTAACTGATGGTTTCGGGGTCGAACTGAATCTTGATCGCCTCGGCATGGCCTGTGGTCCCACTGCAAACGCTTTTGTAGTCGGGGTTCGCGACATGGCCGCCGATATACCCCCTCACCACGCTGCTTACTCCTTACAGCTCCCAAACCCCCGCCTCGGTGCACCAGAACCAACCGCCTGCAAAAATCGCTTCTTCATGTGGCATGGGAGAGTCCTTGTTGTTGTTGCGCAGCCCTGATGGCCTTTGCCTCGTCGCCGCGTACCACCAGCAGATACATGGCTGGCGTGACTATACGTGATAGCAGGGTCGAGGAAATCAACCCCCCGATCAGGACAATAGCGAGCGGGCCGTACAGACTGCCACCGAACAGGGCCAAAGGCATAAGGCCGCCAATTGCAGTAATGGACGTCAGTAGCACGGGCAGGAACCGGACTTCGCCCGCCTGCTCGATCGCCTCACGCAGCGCCATTCCGCGTTCGCGCAACTGGCTGGTAAAGTCGACAAGCAGGATCGAGTTTTTGATTTCGATCCCGATAAGCGCGATAAAGCCGATGACAGCCAGAAACGACAGGTTATTGCCGGTGACGAGTAGAGCTATCAGTCCACCAAAGGTGCCCAAAGGGATAACGCCGGCAACAACCAACGCCTCCTTGAAGCGTCCGAATTCGGCGACCAGAATGGCAAATATGCTGAACATGGCAATCAGGACAATGGGGCCGAACCCGGCAAAGGTATCGTTGATCTTTTCGGCTTCGCCGCCCAGCTCGATCGAATAACCGGGCTTCAGCGGGATTTTGTCCATGCGTTTTTGCGCGTCGGCGTTTACCTTCGACACTGCCCCTTCCGATATTTGTGCGGTTACGCTGACATTGCGTTCGAGATTATAGCGGTAAATCGCCGAAGGCGTCGATTCGAGCGTCGGGCTGGAGATTTCGGCTAACTGCACTGGCTGACCGCTGCGGTTCGATACGTAAACCGATTCCAGCGCCGAAATCGGCTGGGTATCAGCAAGCGGTAATCGAACCACAACAGGGTAACTGTCACCTTCGGCATCGCGGAAAGTGCCCGCGCGTTCGCCGGTAAGGGCAAGACGGATGGCGCGGCGTGGCGCACCCGCTGGCACATCGAGCAACGCCGCCTTGGCATCGTCCACGCGGACATCGAGATCAACGCGGTCGAACGCCACCGGGTTGTTGACATCCCGGGTACCCGGCGTGTCGCGTAATGCCTGCTCCATTTTTGCTGCAATCACGCGAAGCTCATCCTGCTCGGGACCATAAACACGGAATTCGACCGGCGCGTTGATCGGCGCGCCATTCTGGAAAAGCACAAGCTTGATGCGTGCGCCCGGTATCTGATCAAGTTTTTTACGTAAACGCGCAATCATGGCCCGTGCTTCGGCGCCCTTCCATTCATCCATGATCGCCAGCACTTCGCCATGCGTCGGGTTTTCGCCGCGCTGAAACACATTGTAGAATACGGGCGGATTATATGCGCCGACATTCTCGGCGCGCACCTTGATAGCCGGTTCGGTTTTCAGGACATCAGACACCTGGTGCACGATGCGCCCCGTTTCGGCGATACTCGAACCTTGCTCGGACTCGACCGTGACGCGGAAGTAGGACGTGTCCGCATTGGGGAACAGGCTGAAGCCCAAAACCGGGACAAGAAAGAATGCCGCACAGGTAACCGCCAACGCGCCCCAAACGGTTCTGCGCGGGCGATCCAGCGCCCAATGCAGCATTGGATGGTAGAAACGATCGATCTTGTTCATCAGCCAGCGAAGCAGCCTGTTGCCGCCCTCTTCTTCGTGCGGGCTCAATATCCGACTCGCCAGAAACGGCACGATGGTGAGCGAGACGACCATTGATGCAGTGATGGTGGCAACAATGGTGCCGATGAAGCTTTGCGTGAATTTACCCGCACCTTCGGGCAGGAAAAACAGCGGAAAGAATGCGAATACCAGCACACCGGTCGAACCCATGACCGCCATCGTGATTTCCTTGGTGCCATCGACCGCGGCCTGATCGCGGCCTTTGCCCATGCGCAAATGCCGTGCGATATTTTCGACCACCACGATGGAGTCATCGACCAATAAGCCCAGGGACAGAATGAAGCCGGCCACAACGAGCTGGCTGAGGTTGAAGCCCATCGCCGATATCGCAAGCAGGCCAGAGGCAATGGAAAGCGGGATCGAAATCATCACAATAATCGACGCACGCCAGCCCAACGGCAGCAATGTGAAAAGCACAAGGAACAACGCAATCCCGAAATCGCGGGCCAGTTCGCGAAGTCGCTTTGTGATGTCGCGGCTCTGGTCGAACTGGACGACTGCGGTGATATCCGGCGGCAAAAGCTTTTTCTGCACCTCCAGTTCCCGGATCAGCAGATTACGCAGCTTGGTCGCGTCAGTGCCCTGTTTCTGGTTTGCCGTGATCCAGATCGCCCGTTGGCCATTGTGGCTGACTTTGACGCGCTGTTCTGCAGCACCATATTTGACCTGCGCGACATCGCCGACGCGCAGCAATGTGCCATCGCTGCTGCGCAGCGGCAGATTTCGGATCTTGTCGAGATCACGAAACGCGCCGCCCGCTTCGACGTTGAACCGCCTCGTGCCGCTGGTAACGGCGCCCGCTGGCACATCGGCACCGCCGATCCGGATTGCATCGGCGACAGCACTGGCCGGAACGCGCAAGGCGGCCAAACGGCCTGCATCGATCGCGACGCTAATCGCCGGCTGGGGCAAGCCAAAAATCTCGGCCTGCCGCACCTCATTATAGCGTCCGAGCGCCTCGCTGATGTCGCGGGCATATTTTTCCATACGATACCAGCTCGCTGTCTCGCTGAGCAATGCGATTTGCAGGATGGACGTATTGGTCGTTCGAATTTTCTCAAACGTCAGGCTTTGCAGGTCGGACGGGAGGCGACTGCGGATGGCAGTGATTTCACGCACTGCATCGTTGAAATACTGGTCCGGATCCTCTCCTGACCAGTCAAACTCGATGCGGATCACGGCATTGCCATCGCTGCTCGTCGAGGCAACATTCTGCACATCCTCCAAGCCTTGCGCGAGTTCCTCGATGGGCTTGGTAATCGTCTGCTCGATTTCCGCTGCATCGGCCCCCGGCTGCAGCGCTACGATCGAAACGACCGGCATCGAGAAATGCGGGTCGACAGCGCGTGGCACATTCTGAAATGCAGAAAATCCAAGCGCACATAGCAAGGCAAACAGCACCAGCGTCAACTGCCACCGGCGGATTGCGACCTCCGCTATGTGCATTTAGCCGGGTGCCCTGATCGCGCGGACTTTGGACCCGGTGCGCAATTTTTCGAGGCCCGACGTTACTATCACATCACCTGGCTTTATTCCGCCCGAAACGATAACAAAATCATCGGTCACGCGTTCAATGGCGACATTGCGCGTTTCGACACGATTGTCCGGATCGACGACATAAACCAGCCCCTCGCCGGTACGCACACCGAACAATGCGCTGGCGGGAATTTGCAAAGCTCCGCCGGTCGAGGCTGGCAGCCTGATGCTGGCGGTGCCGATCTGGCCCGAACGCAATTGCGGACGGTTGGCAAGACGAAACTGGACGGTAAAGGCGCCCGTAGCCTCGTTCGCGCGTCCGTCAATTTCGGAGATCGTTGCACTGATCGGTGCACCCTCAAGCGACTCTATTGAGATGTCTGCGGCCATGCCCACACGCAATTTCGTTGCATCCCGGTCGATAATGGGAACGCGGAAAACGAAACCGTAATCGCCCTCGCCCAGGACCAATGCCGGCGTCCCCGCGGCAATCACCTGCCCAGGTTGCACATTGCGTGACAGAACGACCCCGCTAGACGGGGCGTAAAGCTGTGCGGTGCCGCTGGCGAACCCGGCTTGGCGGACACGCGCATCGGCTGCCTTGACTGCGGCTTCGGCGGTTTCATATCGTGCCTTGGTTATCCAGCCATCGGCATAGAGCGATTTGAGCCGCTCGAATTCGGATCGCGCGCGGTCCCGCTCAGCAGTCGCCACGCTTACATCTGCGCCGACCGAGGTTGTATCAAGCGCGGCCAACAGCGCGCCCCGCTTTACAAAATCGCCCTCCTCGAAACGGACGGTGGCGACTTTGCCTGCGGTCGTAAATCCGAGCGGCGTTTCGCGGCGATAACGAACGGTACCGACCGCGTTGATCACCCTCTGCAGGCTTTCCTGTTCGACAGTTACGACTTCAACAGGATGAATTTCGTCAGCGGCAGTCTTGGTGGCAACCTTCTCTTCACCACAAGCCGCCAGCAAAGCGAGGGGGATCAGTCCAACTAACAATCTGGTTGATTTAGGCAATTTCTGCCCTCCCCTAAATCGCTTTCACGCCTGTGATAGGCGAAAGCGGCGCAGGATGAAATAGCATCCTGATATGCAACCTAGTTTTTCGCGAGTAGTGGCCAATCGGCACCTGAAAGCAAAGGCGGCGGTAAGAGGCCGCTGCGCCTCGGCGTGACTGCCATGGCTTCGATTTCGGCCTGCATGACGCTGACGCGGTTTTTCCAGCGCAGATGGGTGCCTGCGGAAAAAATGCCCAGTCCGGTTTTCCGTCCATAGCGTTCGGCGAAACGAAGCGCGACCTTCGGATCGAATCCCGCATTGGCCATCAACCATACCGACAATCGATCAGCCTCGATCTCGGTCGCCAGCACAGCCCTTGTTCCACCCTGTGCCTTCAATCGTTCCCGATGGCCAAGCAAATTATGCGCAAGCTCATGTGCAACCGCCGCGGCGAGTTCAGCATCATCGCGGGCAAATATCATCAGACCTTCGGTTACGCGCACGCCTTCGCCATCTGCACCCGCATCGAGTTTGGATTTCGCATCCACCCAGAAGTGAGACGCACATATTGACGGAGGATCGACGGCAAATTCGCGCTGGCCGTTCGCAGTTTCCAGCGTCAGCCTGATTGCCCGGCCACGCGCCAGTGCCTGTCGCAGATCCTGCTGGATTTTTTCAGCGCGGGCCGCGCTTTGCCGGTCAGGAGCCCTGCTTTGTGCATCGAAAATATTGCCGTCCAGTGCAACCAGGCCGTCGCCAGCCTGGATGCCGAGACGGTCCGCTGGACTGCCGGGCACAACACTGGAAATGGCGACCGGTCGACGAAAACCGAACGCCGCCCGCGCAGTATCGCGCTCGGGATATTGCTGCTCGTCATGAATTACCCATCCGGGATTGCGTTCCCGCCTGGCGCAAAAAGGCGCATTGGCAGAGGCGAGACGATATCCGATGGTTGCCAAGCGCAGGTCCTGCTGAACCAATGCGCGATAGGCGGCAATATCTTCCTGCCTTGGATCGGCTTGCGCTGCAACGCAGGCCAACAACAGCAATATGCCCGAAAGAAACTTCACCGGGCAGCAGCTCTTGCCAAGCGGTCGTTGATGGCTACGCCAATGCCGATATTGGGAATTGGGGCTACAGCAATAGTTGCCCGGTCGCTCGAGTCCGCCCTATGCAACGCATCGAAAAGATGCGCGGCAGCTATTGCAAGATCTCCGCTGGAGGAAAGATTTTCGTCCCCGCCAAGCGCACCATAGCCGATCAACCATTCGCCAGGTTTCGCAACTTCCGCATTGAGCCTTATGGGTTTCAAGGGTGCATAATGGCTGGCCAACTGACCCGGCGCTTCGATCTCGTCCCTAACAATGGCGACGGGCCGACATCGAAGCACCGCTTCGATATCTTCGACCGTGACCGGTCCGGGACGCAAAATCTGCCAGCCATTTTCGCGCACTGCTACAATAGTCGACTCAAGACCCGCAGTGCATGGTCCGGCATCGAGGATCAACGGCACCGCTCCGTTCAGGCTCGACAGCACATGCTCTGCACGCGTGGGGCTGATCCCCCCACTTTTGTTGGCGGACGGAGCGGCTAGATTGAGCCCACATTTCGCCAATACCGCCTGCATCACCGGATGTGCGGGACACCGGATCGCAATCGTCGGCAGACCGGCGGTTACTGCCTTTGCGACCGGGGCATCGTCGTGAAGGGCAAGGACAAGCGTGAGTGGTCCCGGCCAGAAAGCCGCAGCCAGCCTGTCTGCCATTTCGCCGAATAGCGCCAGCCTTTCTGCCGCCGCCTGGTCAGGCACGTGCACGATCAGCGGATTGAAATCGGGGCGACCCTTGGCTGCGTAGATTTTGGCGACTGCATCCGCTTTGCTCGCGGCGGCGGCAAGGCCATAAACCGTCGCGGTGGGAATCGCGACGATCTCTCCGCCACGCAACAGGTCGGCGGCGGCTGTGATCGCTGCATTGTCAGCGGGCAATACCCAGCCATCACCTAACGTATTTGAGCCAAACATATTCTATGGCTATAGGCGTTTGCGACACCGCTTTCACAGGATTTTTTATAGCTATGGCCTTCTCCGCACCCGTCGCCGAGCAAATGTTTGTCCTGAAGCACATTACCGGCATTGACACATTGGCCGGACATAACCGGTTTGCCGACGCCACGCCCGACATGGTGCAGGCAATAGTCGAGGGTATCGGTGAGTTTGCCGCTGCCGAGTTCGCGCCGTTGAATCGGATCGGAGACACAGAGGGTGCGCGTCTGGTGGATGGCAGGGTGGTCATGCCGGAAGGTTTCGTTGCCGCCTACAAAGCCTATGTCGATAACGGCTGGGGCTCAATCAACGCGCCTGCCGATTTTGGCGGGCAAGGCCTGCCCTTCTCCCTGGCAACCGTGGCACTGGACTCGTTGGGCGCCGCGAATATGGCGTTCGCGCTCTGCCCCATCCTGTCCGTTGGTGCGATCGAGGCGATCAACCACCACGGGTCTGATGCACAAAAGGCTACGTTCCTGCCGAAGCTTTCGACCGGGGAATGGACCGGTACGATGAACCTTACCGAGCCGCAGGCCGGTTCCGACGTCGGCGCTCTTCGGGCGACGGCTACGCCGCGCGGCGACGGCACTTACCAAATCAAGGGCACGAAGATCTATATCAGCTTTGGCGACCATGATATGGCCGAGAATATTGTCCATCTCGTGCTGGCACGGACCCCCGATGCGCCCGCAGGAACAAAGGGGATTTCCCTGTTTCTTGTACCCAAATATCAAGTCGAGAGCGATGGCACTTTTGGTAAACCAAATGATATCAAGGTGGTATCGATCGAACATAAGATGGGGATCAATGCCTCGCCTACATGCGTACTGGCATTTGGAGAGGAAGGTGACTGCGTCGGCGAACTGATTGGCCCCGAATTTGGCGGAATGCGTGCGATGTTCACCATGATGAACAACGCGCGCCTGAATGTGGGTCTGCAAGGCGTCCAGGTTGCCGAAGGCGCGACGCAGAAAGCAATTCGCTTTGCCAGCGAACGCGTCCAGTCGGCCAAGGCAGGCGGTGCATCACGCGATCCCGTTGCGATTATCGAGCACCCCGATGTTCGGCGAATGCTGCTGCGGATGAAGGCGGGCACGCAGGCGATACGGGCGTTGCTCTATTACGCATCGGGCTTCGTCGACCGCGCTGCATTGGGCGAAACCGGCGCGCGAGAAATGGTTGATCTGCTAACGCCACTCGCCAAGACATATGGCACCGATATGGGCAGCGAGATTGCCTCACTTGGCATCCAGGTGCATGGCGGGATGGGCTTCATCGAGGAAACGGGCGCCGCGCAATATTATCGCGATATCCGTATTGCTGCCATTTACGAGGGCACCAACGGCATTCAGGCCGCCGACCTCGTTGGCCGAAAACTTGGTATGGAAGGCGGCGATGTCGTCCGGCGTCATTTGGAAGCCATCTCAGCGGATGCAGGCGATCAAACCGCGCTGAAGACGCTCGCGGGTGCATGCGCGGATATCACCGAATGGATGTTGCAACGGTCGGTCGATGACCGGTTGGCGGGGAGCTATGCTTACACCACGATGATGGCGGTTGCGACGTCTGGTCGGCTCATGCTCAAGCAATTGCGTGCAGCGGAAGCCGAACTGGCAGGCGACATTAACAATGCTTTTCTGAAGGCAAAAATTGTCACGTGCCGCTATTACCTTGAGGTTATGGTACCGGAGGCGATGGCGTTGCATGGCACTGCAATGGCAGGGGCCGATCTTCTTTACACACTCGACGCCGAAGGATTGGCTGCTTGAACGACGCGTTGCTCCGCCGTATCGCGGAAGCGCTAGAGCGGCTATCTCCGCCGCCGCCACCGCCGGTCGATTTGTCGTCGCATCCCGCTTACCACTGGAATGGAAGGCAGATTGCACCTGTCCAGGATTTTCGTCCGCTGCCGACCGACCTCATCGTCGGCGTCGACCGACAAAAAGCGGACCTGATCGAAAACACACGCCGCCACGCTTCGGGCGCCGCTGCGCACGATGTTCTCTTGTGGGGGGCGCGCGGCATGGGCAAATCGGCGCTGGTCAAGTCGGTGGTGGCCGCGACACAGGAAGAAGGCTTTTTCATTGCGCTGGTCGAGGCGGCAGGGGGCCAGGTCGACAGCCTGCCCAAACTGTTTGAAGAACTTGGCGTGTCAGGACGGCGCTACATCCTTTTTGTGGACGACATCTCGTTCGATCAGAATGATGAAGGCGCACGCCTGCTGCGTTCCTTACTCGAAGGTGGAGTAGAGGCGCGGCCAAATAATGTACGCCTGTATGTGACATCCAACAGGCGGAACATCGTTGAACGGGCTGCGGCAGACCGGGAAGATCCTCTGAATATACGCGATGCCATTGACGACAGCCTGGCACTTGCGGACAGATTTGGCCTTAAATTAGGGTTCCAATATCCTGATCAGGACGCATTTCTTTCCATGGTCGGTGCCTACGCAGGGCATTTCGACCTCGATTGGGACGAGGCTGATGCGCTGGCCTTTGCACATGGACGCGGCGGTCGTTCAGGCCGTGTGGCCTGGCATTATACCATCGAACTCGCAGGTCGCGCCGGGCGAAAAATCTAGCCTTTCGCCCGCACCCGCCAGATGATGTTGCCGACGTCGTCGCTGACCAGCAGCGACCCATCCCTGGCGATTGTCACCATGGTCGGTCGGCCTTGCGCATTGCCTTCCTTGTCCAGAAAGCCGGTTAGAATCTTCACCGGCTTGCCCGCAGGTTCACCGTTCGGAAATGGCACGAAAATCACATCATAACCAGCGGCAGGCTTGCGGTTCCATGACCCGTGTCGCGCGATGAATGCAC
>JACVCM010000008.1 GCA_016742125.1 Sphingomonadaceae bacterium
GGGAAATGCGGCTTGATATTGGGGAACACCTTGGGAACACGGGTGCGGCCCTGGAGCTGTTGGGTCCTAGTTTGCGCAGGCCCAGAAAAGCCATCCCCGTATCCGCAAGGCCGGCCGCTGCGGCTTTAAACAGGGGAACCCGGTCGCTTACCCCCACCACCCGGCCTTCACCGTTTGGAGACAGGCGTACACCTACCCTATCAGCACCGATTTCGGCTGTTACAGCAGTTGCAATTTCCAGAAGGAAGCGGATGCGATTGGCTACAGATCCGCCATAGTCATCTTGTCGAAAATTGCAGTTATCCCGCAGGAATTGGTCGATCAAATAGCCATTGGCGCCATGAATTTGCACGCCGTCAAAGCCCGCCGCCATCGCATTGCGCGCAGCTTTGGCATGATCTTCGACAATGCGCTTGATTTCCGAAATCGTAAGTGCGCGAGCCTCGACATTCTCCTCCGGTCCTTCGCGCGTGCGCGTAAAGCCCGGTGCCGTAGTTGCTGAGGCAGATAGCGGTTGGGCGCCGCCAACAAAACTGGGATGGACCAGACGCCCCATATGCCACAGCTGCAGGACGATTTTGCCGCCTGCTTTGTGCACCGCGTCAGTTACCGGCTTCCAGGCCTCGACCTGCGCTGCCGACCATATGCCTGGTGCGTCGGGCCAACCCAGCCCCTCCTCGGATATGCCCGTGGCTTCGGTAACGATAAGCCCACAGCCTGATCTCTGACTGTAGTAAGCTGCCTTCAAATCGGACAGTGGCACATGATCACTTGTGCTGCGGCCCCGCGTCATCGGTGCCATGACGATGCGATTGCGTGCCTCGATGGCACCATATGTGATGGGATCGAACAGGGTTGCCATTGGCGTTTTGCCTTTCGGGAAAAGATGGGGCCGAAGGAAGCTGTGTCCTTTGGCATTTTCCCGTTGTCACAGCCGGGCCGGGTTATCCAAGCTTACTAAGTCGGAGCGATGACCGGGCACCGGAAAGACCGCCCTGCTAAGCAGTAAGTTAGCTTTCATCATTTTTCCGGAGTGCTGCATAGCCAGCATTTCCAACCCGAAAGGAATGCCGATGCTGCTGAACGAAAGCCGCGCCCGCGCCGTTATGGCCCGTTACGATATCGACGCTTTGGTCACCCTTTCGCCATTCAACAGCTATTATCTATCCGGCTTTTGGAGCAAGGCGATGGCCGCGCGCTGGGACACGTTTTTTGGTGCGGTGCTGACACAGGATGGAGCCGACGGCTGCATGGTTGTGCCGGTCATGGAGCTGGCGAACCGAGATGCGATCACGAAACGGTTCAATCATGTCGTGGGATATCCGACGAGCGAAGCGGTCGATCTCATTCAGGCTTTCACGGAGGCGCTCAAAGGCGTGGGCCTTCGTAAAGGCCGGGTCGCGGCCGGCGACGCCCGCCTGCCCCTGTGGCTTGGCGATATGGACGGGCTTAGCTGCGTCTATAATCCAAACATCATAAAGGAAATTCGTCTTATCAAAACCGAGGCGGAGATTGCGTTGATGCGCACTGCCGCCCGGAACAATGAAACTGCCTGCCGCAATGCGGCTGATCAAACCCAGGCGGGCATGACTGGCGAGGATATCGAGCGCCTTTTCAAAGCCGAATGTGGGCGACTGGGCAACGATGCGACCTACCTGGTCACCGCGATGACCGACCTTCCGACTGGTGTGGTTGTCAAGGGCGAGCCGGTAATGTTCGACGCACTCAGCCAGTACCGCAATTATCATGGCGACTTTGGCAGGACCGTCGTCGTCGGAGAGCCCGATCCGCTATTGCTACGCCGTGCCGAGGCGCTTGAGGCCGGGTGGCGTGCTGCGCTGGATATCCTGCGGCCGGGTCTTTCGATGAAGGCGCTGGAGTCGCATGTCATCGAAGCTGTACGCGATCACGGCTTTCCCGAATATTTCATGATCTCGGCGCACAATGTCGGGCTACAGCATACAGACGATCCGGTAGTGATCGGCCTGCCTCATCCGTTCAAACAAGATAGGGCTCTGGAATGCGGCATGGTGATCAATGTCGATATGCCGCATGACGAAGCCGGCTGGGGCTCCATCCATCGCGAAGACACGGTGCTAATCACCGCAAACGGCTATGAACCGCTTACCCAAACAGATGCGACCTTGATCGTTGTTTAAAAGCTTGGGCGGTCGTGAAAAGCGACAGGATAGAGGGGGCTGATCAGCCCCCCATCTTTACTGCCTGCTTGGTAATGAGCCCATCCGCAACCGTAAACGTCATCGTGAAGGTGCCCATAGGTGATTTGGTTTTGGCGACAACTGCGCCCTCGACAGCTTCCGGAACAATGGGTTCTTTAGGCGCCGGCATCGAAGACATCATCCGCAGACCTTTCAGGATTTGCTCCTTGCCCTTTTGCGGCCCCATCGGGCTTTCCACCACGGCATCTTCCGCGAAATAGCCGATTGCCTTGTCGACATCCTTCGCATGCAGGGCAGCAAAGAAATTTTCAACAACTTCGACATCGCTCATGACGTGACTCCTAATAGCATTTTTTGTGGGCGATCTTGCCATAGCGCGATCATCATTGGCGCATCGCACCCCCATCGTTGGTAAGCAAAGCTAACTAACTGCTATATCCGACAAATATTGGCGTCTATTGCCGAATACCGCGAAGCAAGACTTCCACGAACAACCTGTCGACATCCGGCACTGGTTCGCCGGGGCCGCGCCGTGGCATCGGCGGACGCATCGAAAGCACCATCAGATCTGCGGGAGAGATATCTTTTCGCAACACCCCCGAATCATGCGCTCGCCCTACGATCTTCGCGACGCCCTCGACCAAGCGCTCATCAATGGTTGGCGGTGGAATCTGCGAGTTTCCCCAAACGGCAGACAAGATGATCTGGTCATCGCCCATAAACGCAACGACGGCCTTCACGAATTTCTCGATCGCCTGCCAGGCATCTTCGGTTTTCAAACAAGAATCGACCAGGTCGTGAAAGTCGGCAAACCGCTCTTCGACCAATGCCTGCAATATATGTGTGCGACTAGGGAAGTGGCGGAATAGCGTGGCGACTCCGACGCCGGCGTTACTTGCGATAATCTCATGGGGAACGTCGGTGCCCTGCTCGGTATAAAGCAGGCGGGCTGCTGCAAGTATCTTTTGCCGGTTCTTTCGGGCATCTTCGCGCAATCCGGAGCGATTCCTCGGCTCATCAAGCGTTTTTGTCGCATTGGCCATATTATTCACAGCTCCGAGGTTCGAAGAGCACTGGAAAGCCAGAACTTAATCGATGGACTGGTAACCTGAAATCACCAAGCCAAATCCTTCCAGGCCAATCACATGCTTGGTTGAATTGGTCAACAGGGTCATCTGCTGCACGCCCAGATCGTATAAAATCTGGGCTCCGATGCCATAGCTGCGCAGATCGATATCGACCTCCGGACCGGCGGCTTTGCTGATATCGCGATGGCGGTTCCCGGCAGCGGGCATGAGCAATACTATCACGCCCGATCCGACTTTGCCGATCTGCTCCATTGTTCGCTGCAACAACCTGTGCTTGTTCCCTGGCTGGCCTAGCACATCGGCAAAAATGGACATCCCGTGCATTCTCACCAAAGTGGGTTCGTCTGCTCGAATCTCCCCTTTTTGCAACACGATATTCAGACTGCCATCTACCTTGTTACGGAAGGTTTTGACCGTCCAGCTGCCACCATAATTGGACTCGAAATTTTCGACGTCGACGCACTCGACCAAATGGTCGACACGGTGTCGATAGGCGATCAAGTCGCTGACTGCACCAAGCGACAATCCATGCGCTTGCGCCAGCGAAACTATGGCGTCAAAATCAGCAAGTGATCCGTTGTCGTCCAATATCTGGCAGCAGACACCGGAAGCGTTCAATCCCGCCAGACGGCTGATGTCGACTGCTGCTTCTTCGAAGCCTGCTCGAACTAGAACGCCCCCGTCGCGGACGATAACCGGAAAAACATGCCCTGGTGTCACCAGATCTTCGGGATCCGAAGCACTTATGGCGACGGCTATCGTTCGAGCACGATCTGCAGCTGAAATTCCGGTCGTGACGCCAGTCCTGGCTTCGATCGACACCGTGAAGGCTGTGTTCGACCGCCGCTCTTCCCCCTCGCCTGGCGCCTGTAGCCCCAAGCCAAGTTGAGTTGAACGTTCGCCTGTCAGCGCAAGCGATATCAATCCTCGGCCGTGCGTTGCCATGAAATTTATGGCTTGCGGCGTCGCCATTTGTGCGGGGAGCATCAGACATCCTGTGTGGCTTTCGCCTCTGTCTTCGACCAGAATGAACATGCGCCCATTACAGGCATCTTCGATTATCGCTTCGACAGGGGCAAGCGAGGGCACGGCAGCTATCCCGGGTCCCTCGCTTCTTTCCGTATCGAACCGTGGTTCAAAACTCATAGCTTAGCCGCGCACCGAAGGTTGGCCGTTCACCGGGAACATACAGATTCCGTCCGGAATTGGGCCCAAATATACCCGTTCTGGCGGTCGTGAAATAATCAACACCAAAAATGTTGCGGGCATAGGCCGAAACAGTCCAGCCCTGTTCGGGTGAAAACAGCCGGACGTCGGCGTTGAACAGGTTATAGGCCGACTGCTTCAGGCCTAGCTTGTTCGTCACATCGAAATAGGTATCACCGCGGTGATCTGCACCCACGCGAAGCGCAAGCGCCATGTTCCCGCCCAGATCGAACGGGCCGATGTCAAAGTTTAGCGATCCCGTAGTGATCGGCGAGCGCGCAATTTCATTCCCCGAGCAATCGATAAAGACGGGCCCGGCGCGATCGCAGTTCGGGAAGCGCTTATACTTGGCATTGGTGTAGCCAAACGAGAAGTCCGTCCGGAGCCAAGGCGAGATTACAGCCGCCAGCTCAACCTCAAGCCCGTAAATTTCCGACTTGGGAACGTTGTCCACAAAAACATCGTTGGATGTGGGGCTGAAGAACAGTTCCTGTTTGTTCGCGTAATTGTTGAAGAATGCCGCCAGGTTGAGGCGAACGCGATTGTTCAGGAAGCTGGATTTGAAACCGAGTTCATAATTTCGGGACAGTTCGGGGTCAAAGACGGTAGGCCCTGTACCGCCCACATTGACGCCCGCTGCCTTATACCCCTCCGAGTAACTGGCATATACAGACTTTTCGTCGCTCAGTTCATATCGCAGGATAACCCGGTTCAGGAAATCCTTCTTGACGAAAGAAAGATTGGTGGGTGTTACCGCCCCGGGCAAGGGCGCACCGGTGATCGCGTTGGTCCGCGTTTCCGTGTTGACTTGGTCCAGACTTGTCCTGTCGCGGAACCAACGGAAGCCATAGGTCAGTTCAAAAGCGTCGGTCAGCTTGTAGCTAGCTTGGCCAAAAACGGCCGCTGTTTTGTCGATCGCTTCCGCCCTCAGAATATTTCTGTTGTTTGCAGGAATGAACAGGACCGGTGGTGCGGGCGGCGGCGGGGGAGGAATTATCGGCTGGATAAACGGTTGAATATTGTTGCGCCGGTCGAGCAATTTGTTGCTTTGGTCCCGACCATAATAAAGCCCGATTAACCATTGCAATTTCTCGCCCGTGTAGTTTGAGAGGCGAAGTTCCTGGGAAAATTGTTTCTGTTTTTCATTCTGGTTGATTTCGAAGAAGGTGGCAGGGTTGGCCGTGCCATCGAAATCGGTGATCGCCTTGGTCTTCAGATGGCGATAGGCAGTAATTGAAGTGATCGTGCCGAATCCGATATCAAATTCGCCCAGTAGACTGCCGCCATACACTTTCCGCCTTTCGCGCGGTGGATCATCAACACTGACTTGATAATCGAACGGCGTCGATTCGGTGATCGGCGCCTGTGCCTTAGCATCAGTGTAATCAGCGGACAGGCTGATTTTTACACTATCCGAAGGAGCCGCTTTCAGCGTTCCTCTCACGCCGGTAATCTCTTCGCCGCGCAAGTCACCGAAGCCGGCGATATTTTCGATGTCGCCGTCGCGGCGCGAATGATTTGCAGACACGCGCAGGAACAGCTCATCCTTAACGAGAGGAACCGAAACAGCGCCGCGCAGCTTCAACGCATCGAAACGGCCATATTCGACCGATGCCCGACCCGACAGGTCGTTTGTCGGCTGCGCAGTAACAATGTTGATGGCGCCCGTCGCCGTATTGCGACCGAATAATGTACCCTGTGGGCCGCGAAGTACCTCAATGCGTGCAAGGTCATAAAGGTCCAGATCGGCCAAGGCGAGCGTGCTTTGAAAGGCACCGTCGATATACACACCTACCGACTGCTGCTGACCAACGGACGATTCGCTCGACGAAACACCGCGCAGCACGATCTGGCTCGCGTTCGAATTATCACTGCCTCCCAGGAACACCAGATTCGGAACCACGCGGCTCGCGTCTTCAATACTGGTGATACCCCGCTGCTCGATAAGCCTTGCATCGACTGCCGTTACCGCAAGCGGAACGTCCTGTAACGCCTGCTCGCGTTTTTGTGCTGTCACGATAATCTCTTCTACGGCAAGTTCGTCCTTGCTTGCCGCGCTTATGCCGGTCGGCTGTGGCGTTTGCGCGTATGATGCGCTGAACGGAATCATCGCACTGACAGAAGCCATTGCAGCATAAAAGGTAGCCGTGCGAACAGAGTTTGCTTTGGAAATCGTCATTTAAACCTCCCCTATCCATCTTGACCGTCTCGAGTTCAAAGGCTCAAGTGATAGTCAACTTTCATTTAAAGGGCAGCAAAACCGGGCTGTCAATGGCACAGCAAAAAGTAACTCTCAGTAACTTACAAGCCATCAACACCTTGTTGATTTAATTTGTTTTTTATCCCGTCTTGGCGCTAGTGCGAGCTTCGCTGAACCCAGTTCAAGCTCGCAATCCCACTGCGGAAACCATTCCGTTTGCGACGGTAAACACTAACCGGATATCTCCTATCGGCGCGTGATTGATGGCAACGATATCCCCATTTTCACGCACTGGCAGTTCCATAGGCGTCGAGCCCATCTGGTTCATTTGACGCAACATCTCTGCGCACTCGTTCGGCCCCTCACGCGGTCCCATGGGACTGTCCATCACGATGTCGTCTGCCATCATCGCTTGGCATGCGTCGATATCCGACGCGATCATCGCAGCAACGAAACGATGCGCAACGCGAAGATCGGCATCCCGATCGAGATCGGCCTCGGTTGCCGCGGGTGGTGGCCCGGCGCGGTTGCGCGCGCCCTCTTCGAGCACCTGAGCGGATTGCCTGAGGCCGGCCGCATCGAAAGCCGACCCCATCATCACAGCCTGACCCATCATTGCAAGGCCGTAATTTTCAAGATTGTTATCCTGCACCGCGACATGCCCCGTGGCGGTCTGAACGTCGCGGCGACAGCGGTCGAGCTCCGCTCCTTCGAATACCGCTGAGGTTGCAGCCCATTTGCAGACCATATTGACGACATCGCGCGACACGCTGGCCGCATGGACGTTGGCAAGTTCGCATTCCAGATAGTCGGCATCATCAACAGAGCCGTATTCGTTCCACCGCGCCCAGCAATCCTCGACGATATCGTAGAACTGCGCACGCGCCGCGCGGAAAGAAGCCTCTATATGGGCCATTTCATGTGCAATGACCGGGTGTTCCGCCAACACGGCCTCGCCATTGCCCCCACTGCGGCGGCTCGTCTTCTCGTTCGCGAGCTTGTAGAATGTTTCAAGCGCGTGGCGTGCGACCCCCATAAAGACCGCAGCATGTCCCCCGATTCCCAACGGTCCCTTGATACCCAGCAAATCCCGACCTGGAGGTGTGAACATACGAAACACCATATCTTCGGCCACGACGCATTCCTTGACAGTATAACCACCTGAACGCGTACCTTTAAGGCCAATGGTATTGCCGCTTCCCTCAATCAGTTCAACATCGCTCCTGTCGAAATAGGCCACGTAGGAAATCGGAAATGGCTCGCCCGGTTTGGGCGGGAAGGATGAACCCGGATCGTCTTCATGTTGGACGATCTGAAATCCTCCCAGAAAGTGCGTGGCGTGGCCGCTGTTCGAAGCAAAGTGCCAGCGCCCGCCGGGCAATATCCGATATCCTTGATCGGTCTTGATCGCCCTCCCGCCAGGGACCGGACTGCCGGCAATTACGGTATGCGCGCTCGGCCATAATTTGCGCGCACCGCTCTCTGCCAGACAAGCGGACATTGTCGCGGCTGCCAGATTGGTAAGGACGCACCACCCGGCCGAGCCGTCACCGGTCGCCAGTTCCTCAATCGCACGGAACATGACGGGGTAATCGACAACGCCGCCCCCTACTTCGGTTGGTGCGCCCATCCGGAAAAACTCGGCATCCGACATGCGGGCCAGAAGATCTGCCGGAATCCGTTTTTCCTCATCGCTTTCATTGGCGCGCGTGCGGAGATCGACAGCGATGGCGCTCGCCAGCTTCAGTGCCTTTTGCCCCGCGTCGCTCACTGGCAAGCGACTGCGATAATGGCTCATCGGTGGGTATTTGACGGTCTTTTCGAACATGGTGCCAATCTCTGGATGTTTACAGGTTGGATGGGGGTTAGCTTTGGCGGAAATAGTGACCTAAACTAATTTTCTGTGCGCTCTTTGATGGGCGCAACAAAGAACACTATGATCGCCGAAAAGCCGCCAAAAATCATTGCGCCTATATAGAGCGGCAGCGTCGAGCCATCATAGGCTTGGCCAATGATCGAGCCCCCAAAGACACCAGCCATTATCGAGAGACTCCCCTGCAGCGAGGCGGCGGACCCCGCCATCCGCCCCATATTCAGCATTGCAAGCGCACCCAGATTTCCGCCAGCAAATGCCGCGCTGACCATCAACATCGCCTGCAGGGCGACGAACGACTGAAAAGAGATGTCACCCAGTAATGAATGGAGCAGCGCAAAAGCGGCTACGATGACGTAGGTAATAACTGCAATGCGCAATATCTTCACCATACCGACCCGTTTTACGACTATGCCATTGACCAACGAGGCGGCCGCGACAGCAGTTGATATGATCGCAAAACCCAAGGGCAGCAAATTGCGATCACCGATCGTTTGCTCAAAAATCTGCTGGACCGATACCAAAAAGCCGGTGAAGCCGACATTTAGGCAGGCGCCGGCCAGGGTAAAATAGCGTGAATTGGGATCGCCGATTACCTCGCGCCAATTCCGGAGCGTTGAAACAATGTTCAACGGCTGCCGGTTTTCCGCTGTCATGCTTTCCGGCAGCCTCCAGCTACCCAGTAGCAGCATTGCCGAGGCTCCTGCTGCAAGGCCAAGAAATATCCATCGCCAATCGGCTACTTCAAGTACGGCTTGGCCAAGCAATGGTGCAATGATCGGCGCCACCATGAATACCACCTGAGAAAAGCTCATGACCTGAGCCATAGCTGCACCGACAAAACGGTCGCGTACCATTGCGACGATAGCAATTCGCGTACCCGCTGCGGCCATTCCCTGTATCAACCGGGCGCCAAGCAACGCTTCGAAGCTGTCGGTTGATGCCGCAATCACGCAAGCGACAAGATAGATTGCAAGACCGGCGATCAAAACATGCCGGCGTCCCAATGAGTCGGCGATTGGTCCCATGACCAGCTGCCCGCCCCCAAATCCGAGCATGAAAATGCTGATCACCCACTGATGCGCATTGCGGTCAGCAACGCCCAGACTGGTGCCGATCTCGGGCAGCGCAGGCAGCATCGCGTCAATCGCAAAGGCGATCAGCATCATGATCGTCGCGGTTACGGCGATGAACTCCGCAACTTCATGTTTCCGACCCTCTGACACGGCAAGAACCCGCAATTGCCGGCTATCAGGCACCAGCTGTCAGATCGCGGATTTCCTGCACGCTCATGTCGTTCCCGAACCTGTAGGGACGCAGCAGCAGGTAAAGGATGACCGTCAGCATCATCAACCCGGCAAAGACACCAAACGCCAGATTGTAGGAACCCAGCTTGTCATAACTGAGGCCGACCAGAACCGGCGCCATCCCCATCCCCACCGCCTGGAACGGGATCTGGATACCCATTACTGCCCCGAAGGATTTCAGCCCGAAAAAGCGAAGCTGGAAATAGGTTGCCATCGGCCTTTTCGCGCCGCCGGATACGCCCAGCGCGCAAACGATGAAAAACAGCAGCGCAAGTCCGCCTGTAGCCGCGCTGACAATAAAGCACAAACCGAAGGCCGCAGCAGTCAACAAGCTGAACGGAACCGCAATTCTTGCCGATTTCGAATAATCGAGAACCCATCCACCCACAAAGGTCCCTATTGCCGACGCTATTGTCATGGCGGAGAGCATCGCAACTGCCTGGCTGTTGTTGAAACCGCGCGACTCCAGGAAAGGAACCAGATGCGGCTGCAGTCCGATGAACGGGACAACTGCAAGAAATGCGACGACGGCTGTAAACCAAAAATCACGATTTCGCAAAACCTCGGCGAGTTCAAAGCCCGGCTGAGCCGCCATTGCCGCCATGCGATCGGCGGGCGATTCGGCATTTGTCGCGCCTCTGTCTTCGTGCAGCCAGATCCACAAGACGGGGATTGTTGCAAGCACAACGCAGCCCATCCCGACGAACATTCCGCGCCAACCCAAACTGGAAATCATCGCTTGAACCAATATGGGCGCGATCGCTCCTGCAACACTGGACTCGAGTCCGAATATGGCGAGGGCTTTGCCGCGATGCCTGGTAAATAATCCGCCGAGCAACTTGGGAAAGCCGATGCCAAAACTACCCACCAGGCCAAGCAGGACGAAGATACCGTAAAACTGCCACAAGGCCCCGGACTGGAGGGACAACAACATTACCAGCAAGCCAAAAATGGCAGTGCCGCCAATCACGACCTTGCGGACACCCATTTTGTCGACAAGCCGTCCTGCGAACGGCGCCGCAATTGCACTGGCCAGCATCAACGAGGCAAAGCCGCCCGAAAATTCGGTCCGCGACCAACCAAATTCCTTGGTCAGCGGCAACAGAAGCAAGCTGAGTGCGGTCATCGGCAATATCAGGGAACCGAACATGGTTCCGATGATTATCGCAAACAGGATTTTCATTTTCCGGGGAGAAAAGTCAGACTCGATGTCCTCCGCGTTGACGCTGATTCCGGGATTCATCCCCCATTCCCCCTTTTTAGTGATGTGTTTCGTTCGATCCGCCCTCGATGCCCGGCCAGATAATGGACAACAGTTGCGTCGCATAACTGCAGGCGCCGTCATGGTCGGGCGATTGCTCGCCGTTGCTGGTTGCGGCAAACATGGCACTGCCGAATATCATGCTGGTCAAGGCGGCAACGTCGCAACGACCCAGCACTTTCCTGTTCTGTGCGTCAGCCAGCCAGTTACGGGTTTCGGAAAAGGCGCGTGCGCTCTCGCCGATCTCTACCAAGGCATTGTGAACCTCTGGCGGATTGAGACCCGATTTAAGCAATGCGCCCAGCATTGGCGCCGCCGATGCGAAATGCTCCAGCAGTTCGGCGACAAAAGCTTCCAGCTGTTCCCGCGCGGTGGCCGCAGTCAATGGGCGGGATAGGGCAGCCCACGGAAAATCGGTCATGGGCGTAACGCCCAGCATAGCCAATTTCATCAGATTGGCCTTGCTGTGAAACCGCTTGAATATCAGCGGTGACGTAACCTTCACATGATCGGCAATTACATTGACCGAAACCCCAAAGCCATGCTCGGCAAAGCAATGCCGAGCGGCTTCAATGATCTGCTCGTCAGTTACGCGTAACGGCCTTCCCATATTTCCTCTCCTCTGTGGTCAATTTTTTTCGAAGCGCGGCATCACCTCTTTTGCAAATAGGCGCATCGAGCGCTCGACTTCGTCAAATGGCATACCGCCAAACTGCATGCCGAGCAGCAGGTGCCGGAAACCCCATTCCTCGAAAAGCTTCAGCCGCTCATAGACGGTGTCGGGAGAACCGAAGGCCCCGGGCATCTCGCCACCGCCCGGTCCATCGCCCAGCTTTGGCGGGTCAAACCGCGGGCCGACATTGCCGTCCTCATAATAATCGTCCTTCAGCGCTTCCTGGCGCGTAACCCATTCGCCGAAGGTAGCAAATGGCTGGCTCATTTCAGCCATTGCCTTGTTATCGCTTTCGGCGACGTGCGCGATCCAGGGCAGGACGGTCCAATCGAGACAGAATTTCTGGATCTCTTCGCTATGCCCTGCTGCCTTTAGCTTGTCTGCGAATGAATCAATCGCTTGAGGCCCCATCAGGAACGCCGGCCATGCGTTGTTGGCTGCCTCCGTCAAACCGGATTCGCTGCGCGTGGCACGGATGATCTTTGGATGTTTTGCGCCGCCATAGGCACAGGGAACGATGCGCTCATGCACCGTGCCCTTGAAGAAGCGACCATCGATCGTCAGCGGGGGATCGGACGGCTTTTTTGCCCATAAATCGAACATCGCCTTTGTCGTGTCGGCAAATCTGTCAGCTCCCTCATCATGATGATAGCCCAGACCTAAAGTCTCACCGGGGATTCCGCCCTTACCCCATCCAATGAACATCCGCCCCTGCATAAGATTGTCCAGCAGATTGAGATCTTCGGCAAGACGGGCCGGGTGATAATGCGGCGGCGTAACGGTTGCGAAAGAGAGCCACGCTTCGGTCAGCTCCGCAGCTAGACGCGCGCCGAACACCATCGGATTGGCATAAGCGTTATACCCGCTAAAATGATGCTCGGACAAGAATACCCCGGCAAATCCTAGCTCATTCGCCAGCGCGACCTGACGGATCGTACCTTCGATCGCGGCATAATCATCCTCCGGTTTCATGGTCAGTGGATTGATGAACAATGAAAAGCGCACGCTTGCCTCCCTCTACACAGTTTTTATATGTGATAGCTGGCTATTATTTAAGCACAAGTCAACATAAAACTGATAGATAACTATCTTTTTATTCGATTACTGCTTCATCGCCCTCAATGCCTAACGATACTGCGGTTAGCGCGGCGTCTTGACACGGTCCTTCGATGCAAATTCCACTCTCGGGATCGAAAAGGGCGCCATGCACCTTGCAGCGCAGGTTCAGTCCCGTCTCATCAAAAAAGTCGCCCTTACCCGCGTCCAGCATCGCACGCATATGGGGACAGATATTTCGATAGGCGCAAATGCTTCCCGAAGATGTTTTAATGAGGAATATGTGCTGGGGGCGGGGCTCTTCCGGGAATTGGTGCCTCAGCTTTATCGCCTGCCCTGGCTGCAGGTCGCCAACAAATATTCTCGTCTGCATCACCTCATCTGTCATGATTTGCCTTTCCGCCGGAACCGGTAGAAAGGCTAGCGACCCCCGATTTTGTTACCAAAACTAACTTGTCCAGGACCTGCATTTCGCGAACTGATCAAATAGTCCTGATCGATGAAGGGCATTAGCGTCGGTTCAAGCTGCCTCTCGAAGTGCCGCTGCTTCATGCGTTGCGCGCAGCAACATGGTCGGCGAATGCCCGGCTCCACCTGGAGAGAAAAAGGCAATAAGCGCCTCTGCCTCAACGCCGACGCCGTGCAGCAAATGTTCAAGGTTCACCGCGGCGTCCGCGCCACCCATGTTTCCGTAGGAATCCCAGTTATGGTACCAGCGTTCGGGAGACACGCCCTCCGTCTGCTCGAGATGCGAGATCCACATCTGTATCGTCGGACCCTGTGCCTGATGGCAGACGATATAATCGACATCGGCGATCGTCTTGCCGGCTTTGTCCGCCGCTCCTCCGATCAACCAATTGGGCAGGTTAATCCCGGTCTCCATCATCCATTGCGGAAAACGGTCAGACACGCGCATGATGGCCTTGTTCTGGAGCATGTTGCTGCCTCGTAGCACATCCGGATTGGCGGGCGCGGCAACCTGGACAACCAGATCCTCATAAATCTCATCATGTGTGCGATTTACGTAAGACAGGAATTGAAGCTTCACATCTTCAGACGAGATAACGGCAGCCGCCGCCCCATCACCGACCGCGGCCGATGAAGGATCGGAGGCATCGACGCCCCATTCGCCCGTATGCCAGGCGGTGGAGTTGACAACAAGGACGTTCCGTACACCGTCCGGATCGCGTACAATCGCATCCCACGCCATACGGCAGCTATCGACGAACCCGGCGCAAACCTGCTGGATATTGATCGCTGGTGTCTCCATCCGGCAGCCTAGCGCACGTTTGACGTAGGCACCGATACCGGGCACGATAAACTGGCCACCAATATTCTGCGAGATGATATAGTCGATGTCTTCAGACGTTATCCCTGCACGTTCAATCGCGATCTTGGCTGCTGCAACGGCCTGCGCCTCTGCTGCATCCAGATCGGTGTTGACCCGCCGTTCAAGCGGAAAAAAATCGAGCGTCGGAACCAGACTTTCCAGATAGCGATAATGATCGCGTTCCACGACAGTCGACGGCAGATACGCCGCAATCGATCTGATGCCGATAGCAGTTGTGGGATCAGTCATCCATATGCCCCGTTTCCGACGGGTCAAACACGATCTCGGTCAACACTTGCGGCGGCGGGCCGGCAGGCGTCGCAGCAATCCTGTAGTCATTGCGGATCATGTCCGCAGCGCCATCGAAGCGCGGATAGTTACGTACGAAGTTGAAATAGACCGACAGGCCGTGGTCGGATTTTGTCAGATTATCCAACCGGGGACTGACCGTGCGCATCACAGGATCGTCCTCGCGGTTCAACTGCAGACCGAACTGCTCGACCATCTTGATATGCATGTCGCGCATCTGCTCGTCGCCCGCTTTGTCCACCTGCTTTAACGTTGCAGTCACGTTGAAGGTGCGGGTCACAGGACCGGCAACAGCCAGACCCGCGGACATCATGAAGGTGGGGCGGTTGGCAATATCGCTTTCCAGCTGGATGCAGTTCGTCCCCCACAGCTTGACCTTCTGGACCGACTCGCCAAGCCCCGGAACGACCATTTTCTGCACATAGGAAATTGTACGCCCACCCTCGACCGGAAATGTTTTTGGCGTTTCGGTAAAGCGGATGCCGTGAACCGAAATCAGATGCTGCAAATCCAGCGAGTTGGAATAAAGCATGAAAGGATCCATCGGCACTTCCACCGAGCGGATGGTGCTGATTTCCAGTTCTTCTTCGTCGACGCTGAAATGCGGCGCCGGATAGGCAGGCTCCTCGCCGTTATAGGCCCAGATCAGCCCGAGCGATTCAACCGTTGGAAAACGGAAAAGTTTCGCCCTTGCCGGTGGCGCGTCGCCCAGTGCCGTCGCCACGCATTTACCGCTCTGGTCATATTTCCAGTGGTGGTAGGCGCAACGCAGCTGGTCGCCAATGACCTTTCCGATAGCCAGATCGACGCCCAGATGACGGCAAAAGGGGCTGAGCACCTGGGCTGATCCCTCTTCAGTACGAAAGACGACAACGCGCCCATCGAGGAAGTCGAAACCTTTGACCGCGCCCTTGTCAACCTCGGTAGACAGGCAAACCGGATACCAGCTTTCGTCATATCCACCAATGCCCTGGGGCGTGAATTTTATGCCGCGATCATATAGCGGCAGCTGCGCCTTCAATTGTGTTGCCATCGCGCCTCTCCTTCTTAACCCATTGCGAATTCGGCGATTGCCCGGTCTTGCAGGTAATGACCGCCTGCAATGCCAAGCGCGCCAATCGTCTTGTCGCCGTCCTTGATCGGGATGCCGCCGGGCAGGATATTGATATTGGGATCGGCCATCACCACCGGCTTCGCGAACGGGTCGCGCGACACGGCCTCAACCACGTCTGACGTCGGCATACCGAAATTCGCAGCGGCTAGCGCTTTCTTGCGTGCGACCTCGGTATTGATATGACCCACGCCATCCATCCGCGCGGCCGCCACGATATTGCCCGAGATATCGGTCACAACGGCAGCGATGGAACAGCTTTGGTCTTTGCCAGCGGCCAAAGCCTTACCCACAATGGCAAGTGCCGCGTCTGTCTTGATCGACAATAGACTATCCTCTCAACTCGTTCGTGTTGTTGTTGGTTCTGGCGCAACTCGAACCTCTGTCACAACAGTGACTCAAGCTGGCTTGATAGTGCCGATAGTCCAACTCGCCGATAACCGATAAAATATTTGAGACCGAAATTTTAAATTTTGAGCCAATCGAGGTTTCGCGCCGGTCATTGACTTCGCGTAAATTTGCTTTGCTAACTATCGTTGGCCACTCCAATCCATTCCAAAGCGCCGCCTGTCCCCAGCAGCAACATTCGAGCAGAAACGGGAATATCAAATGTGCAACCCGCCGCAATCCAACCAACCAGGCTATAACCGCCTGATCCTGACGGCACCCGTCGGCCGCAGCGGCACAGGAGCGCCAAATCCGGAAAAGGATTTGTTTGCCCAGCTCGGGCCAGACACCGTCATGATGATGGGCGACAATCCGGTCCTGCCAAAAATGCCCGACAAGCCGACCTTGCTTGATTTCTTCAAATATCGTTTTGTGAATGAAGAAATCACGCGCACCCATCTTCTCACCAGTGCGAAGCGCGCCATGGAAGATGGTCAACCTGACAAGGTTGTAATCGCCTGCCTGTTGCATGATTTTGCCAATGGCGGTCTGATCCGCAGCGACCATGGCTATTGGGGCGCACAGATGATGCGGCCTTATGTCGACGAGGAAATTGCCTGGGCGATCGAGAAGCATCAAGCCTTACGCTATTTTGCCGATGAACAGGCGGGTTACGACTATCCCGAAAGCTATAATCGCTTTTTCGGCCCCGATTATGTGCCGCCCGAATATATCAGGCAAGAAGCCGAGGCCGCGCGCAACCACCGCTGGTACATGACGGGTCGCCTCGTCACCAAATATGACATTTACTTCTTCGACCAGAACGAAGTGATCGATCCGGAAATCTTTACCGACATAATCGGTCGAAACTTCAAACAGCCGGAAGAGGGTCTGGGCTTTGATGGCTCACCAAGCGCACATATGTGGCGGACCTTCATCTGGCCCAATAATTTCCTGTAGGGCACCGGTTGCACGTGCGGTCGGTCGCTGAAAAAGTCGGAACGCCAGCGGATTTGCTGGGCGACTTCCGAAACGCCATGCGTAGGCTGGCTGCGTCGGTTACGCTGGTCACTGCCTTTGACAGCGAACAAAAACCTCATGGGATCGTCGTCACGTCGATGACGTCGCTCACATTCGAGCCACCAACGATCCTGACCTGCATCAACCAATCGGCGTCCGCCTGGCCTGTCCTGGCGCAGGCCGACTGTTTTGGCGCCAGCATTTTGCATAGTAGCCAGCGAGCTGCAGCGCAGCCATTTGTCGACCGCGCCCTGCATTCCAGGAGGTTCGGGGACGATTTGTGGGATTTGCAAGGCGCAGCACCGCTGTTGAGCAACGCGCAGGTCACCTTGTTATGCCGCCGCGGCGAAGCGATGCTCCACGGCTCGCACCATATATTGTTGGGTGAAGTTGTCAGCGCAACGATACGCGAAGATATTGATCCGCTCGTCTATCTCGACGGACGCTTTGGGTCAGTTATCGTCTAACCCGTGGGGTCAGAATTGCGGCAATCCGATCAGGTAGAATAGCGCCTGCTCTTCGCAGTCCAGTTGGATCGCCTCGCCCTTGCCTAACTCAATCGCACTTTCGGCACCCCAGCGTTCGCCATCGGCTGTTCCTTCACCCTCGGTAAAGTATAACAGCCATAGGCGCTCGCCGGCCTCATGCACCCATGAGTTTCCGGCATCGACACGGACCTGGGCCAAGGAAAGCCCACGGTCGTTGAAGCGGCCAAGTTCGCGGATGCTGCAACCTTTCTGCCCCTCGACCGCATGCCAGGAAAAGCGGTCGGGTCGGAGAATGATTGGCGCGTCATATTGGGGCTCAGGATATACGATTTCGCGGGCGTTGATATGCTCCCAGGCGGCTTCGTAACCGTCCTGATTGTGCTTTACGCCATTCTCGTCGACGTAGGAGTATACGCCGTCCTCGAAGACGCCAATTTTTTGTAGCTCGGCCACGCCCTGACGCAATTGCCGGTTGGACATATATCCAGAGCCGCTGGGTCCGGCGACCTGCAGCAGTAGCGTGGTCGAAAAGGCGTCGCCACGCTGGGTGTAAGGCATGCCTTCACAGAAATAGCCGACCGAACCCTCATCCTGCACCTTGCCCGGGCCGAACCCGAATTCGCCTTTGATCATGATCCGCACCTGCTCAAAATTGTGCCGGTGACGCGGTGCTGTATAGCTTTCGGTGGAAACGAGCCCGAGCATATAATTGTCGAGCGCACCTTCTTCCCCTTCGAGCAGGTAGACAAAGTCGATGCCTCCGCCACGATGTGCAGAGGCACCGCCGGTCGCTGCATTGGATTTGTGGGAGATGCGCATGATGGGGTCCTCGGCGTTAAATCGGGAAATGTCCGGGCAGTGTTTCGATGGTGATCCAACGCAATTCCGTAAAGGCATCGATGCCCGCTTTGCCCCCGAAGCGACCATAGCCGGAGCCACCGACGCCGCCGAAGGGCATTTGCGCTTCATCGTGCACGGTCGGACCGTTGACATGGCAGATGCCCGAGTTGATCTGCCGTGCCACGCGAAGGCCGCGAGCGGTATCGCGGGTGAAGACCGCGGCGGAAAGGCCATAGGCCGAGTCATTGGCGATGCGGATCGCTTCGGCCTCGTCCTTCGCGCGGATCATTGCCACAACGGGCCCAAAGCTTTCGTCGCGATAGATGCTCATCGCAGATGTTACACCATCGACGACAGTTGCGGGCAACACCACGCTTTCGCCCTTACCCCCGGCAATGACTTTTGCGCCTTTGGCGCTGGCATCTTCGATCAGCGCGTTGACATGTTCCACGGTTTTCTGGTCAACCACGGCGCCCAGTGGGGTATTGCCTACCCTTGGGTCTCCAGCCGGCATCGATTTTGCCTTGGCCGCGAATTTTTCGGCAAAGGCATCAGCGACCGCATCGACAACGATGATCCGCTCGGTCGACATGCATATCTGTCCCTGATTCATGAACGCGCCGAAGGCTGCCGCCTTTACCGCCTCATCCAGATCGGCATCTTCAAGGATGATCAGCGGCGCCTTGCCGCCCAGTTCGAGCAGGCAGGGCTTCAGATGTTCGGCCGCCCGCTTCGCGATGATCTTGCCCACGCCAGTCGATCCAGTGAAGTTGATTCGCTTGATTTCGGGCGCATCGATCAACGCACCGACCACGTCGGCGGCATCCGCGGGCGCGTTGGTGACAACATTGACGACTCCGTCGGGGAAACCCGCTTCGGCAAAGGCTTCGATAATCAGCGCATGGGTGCGGGGGCAACTCTCGCTTGCCTTCAGGATCACGCTGTTGCCGCACGCCAGCGGCACGGCGATGGCGCGTACGCCCAGGATGATCGGCGCATTCCAAGGGGCTATGCCGAGAATGACACCTACCGGCTCCTTCAGCGCCATCGCAACGCAGCCTGGCTTGTCCGACGGGATCACCTCGCCCGAAATCTGTGTGGTGATCGCAGCGGCCTCACGGATCATGCCGACCGCCAGACCCAGGTTGAACATCGCCCAGCCTTTGGTTGCTCCAATCTCGCCCATCATTGCATCGACAAACTGGTCGGCTTTTGCTTCCAGCGCTGCTGCTGCCTTCATCAGCACCGCCCGTCGGCCATTGGGCCCCGTTGCGGCCCATTCTGGAAATGCTGCCGCCGCTTTCGCTGCGATGGCAGGAATATCCCCGGCCTTCATCGCGACAGCCGACGAGGCGACTTCTCCCGTCAGGGGATTGCGGCGTTCAAATTTCATCGATCCTGTCCTGCGTTTTTCTATTTCTCACCGACCTTCGGGCAGAGAGATGCGTATGATAGAGGGCGGAATTCTAGGTTTGCCACCATTACTAAAGGCATCGCCATCGGTAGCGACGTAGAGCCAGCTTTTACCGTCCGCTTTTTGAATGGTCGCAGCGGTCGGGCCATACATACCCTCCGCCGTCCCTGCGAAAGTGCTCACTTTGCCGCCCTTTTGCACTTTCAGCACGGTGTTATGCGGATGGGTGGTGACATAGGCTGTGCCGTCATTGGCGAGCGCGAAATCATCGCCTGGCGCATTCTGGCCCACAATCGCAGGCCGTCCTGCCTTGCCCGTTGGATCCATGGGTATGCGCAGCAGCAGGCCGCGGTCCGAGTTTGAAACATAGATAGCGTTCTTCAAACGCTGCACGCCATTGGCCGCAGGAATCACGCCACCCTCGGTGCGCGTCAGCAGTGGATGCTCCAGCCAGCGCCTTGCTTTGCCCGAGGCTATGTCGACATGCCAGAGCCCTGCAAAATTATCGCCGAGGATCAGACCGCCGTGACCATCGCTGGTAATACCGTTGGGTTGCGCAACATCGGGCAAAGTGGAGAGCAACACAGGCGGCTTGCCGTCTTCATGGATACGCCAGACCTCGCCACGCTTGCGGTTGGCACTGGCATAAAGCTTGCCATCCTCTGCCCGCACCACGCAGACGAAGCCGGGCTGACCTTCTTCGAGATCGGGGATCGAGGCCAGTTCCCGCACCGAGCCGTCGGCCGAGCGGGCGAAAATCTTTCCGCTGAAAACCACCGAAAGGATAATCACGCCGTCTGGCGCAACGATCAGGGATTCCGGATAGCCCCGAACCTCTGGGGTTATCCAGACCGTTTCCGCCACTGCGGCAAGACCGATCAGCGCCGCCAACATCAAAAGGCAATCTTGGCGCTGACCCCGATTTCGCGGCCGCGCGCCGGATAGACGACTGTTTGCCCACCGCCAGTGCGGAACAACGAATTGAAATGCACCGTGTCAGCCAGATTGTTGCCGTAAACCGCGAAGGTCAGCCCGATGTCCTCATTGCTGTAGGCAATGCGGCCATTGAGCAGGCCATAGCTGCCCTCGATGGTATCGGGATTGTTGGCGGCATCGTGATATTGCTTGCCGACCCATGCATATTCGATCCGCGGCGTTAGCTGACCCGATCCGCCCAGATCGAATTCATATTGCGCCGAGGCGTTGAAGTTCCATTTGGGCGATTTTTTGAGGGAGTTACCGACGCGCACGCCGGTCGAGGCAGCTACTGCCGGATCGATCGCAGTGATGCGGGAATTGGTATATCCGCCGCTGAAGCCGATCTCCAAGGCGGGAACCGGGCGAGCCAGCATTTCCAGTTCCGCACCATAGATGCGCGCTTTGCCCGCGTTGACCAGGTTGATCAGCAGGCCCAAAGCAGGGTCGGAAACCACCGATTGCAACTGCAAATCCGTATAGCGGCTGTAGAAGCCTGCCAGGTTGAGTCTTACCCGGCGATCGGCGAATTCAGTTTTCAAGCCCCCTTCAAACTGGTCGACCGTCTCCGGATCAACCGGCGCAACGCCTTGTGTCGATGTTGCACGGCCATTAAATGTGCCTGATTTGAATCCACGCGACCATGCCGCATAGCCCAGCACGTCGGGACTGAACTTGTATTCGAGTCCGATGCGCGGGGACAGGTTGGTAAAGCTCTTGTCCGCATTGGACGGCGCCACCGCATAAAAGGGAACTCCCAAGGCCCGCGAAACCGACAGTCGTTGCTGGAAATAGGAAAAGCGTTTCACTTCGCGGGTCAGGCGCAACCCAAAGGTCATGCTCAAGGCATCGGTAAACTTATACGTCGCCTGACCAAAGGCCGCATAGTTGTTTACGCGGATGGTCTGATCGACAAACAATTCGTTATCGACCCCCACATTGGCGATATTGCCGACGCAACCAAATCCATAGCCGGGTGGCGGTGCCCTGAACGGCGTTCCGGGTATCGGCGTGAAGGCTTGGAGGGCGCAAGGGACCGGCGCCAGAGGACCGGCCGGATTGGCAGGCAGGTTGACGGGCGATGCCGACAATGCGTCGAACAATCCCGGGGTGATGAGAACTGTATTCTGGTCGCGCCCGGTTTCGCGGAAATAATAAAGCCCAACAGTCCCGTCGAGCCTGTCGGTATCAAAATTCAGCTGGAGTTCCTGGCTGAACTGCTTCTGGTTGAATATGTCCAGCGTTTCCGCAATGCGGGCTGAGGCGCCATCTGCGTCGCTCCCGAACGCGGCATCGAGCTTGCGATACGCAGTGATTGATTTGAAAGTAACCGAGTCGCTGAAATCATGCTCAATAGTCGCGGCAATTCCCCATATTTCGGCATTATCCACGCCCGGCCCGGTTGCGGTCGTGACGAAAGGATTGCTCAATGTCCCAAGCGATGCGTTGGTAAATGGGCGACCGGTAGGTCCGCCAATAAAGGCATTGTAGAGCGAAATCAGGCTCGTCGGCGAAGCAGCGGGTAGCGGAGTACCGGGAATATTGGGGCAAATTCCCACGGTTCCGTTGGCGCAAGCGATGCCTGTCGTTGTGACGGGAATGCCAGCCTGCACTTGTTTGTACCAATCGCCGCTGACGGTGATCCGCGTCTCATCGCTTGGTTCGACAAGGAAGGCCGCGCGCGCGAAACCATAATCTTCGTTTCCGAATCTGCTGCCGTCGGCCAGGCTGCGGCCATAGGCGTTGCGATTGCGATATCCGCCGGAAAAGCGGAATGCCGCTTTTGCCGATAGCGGGACATTGACTGCTCCATTCCAGCCGTAGAGGCCGTCTTCGCCAAGCGTGCCTTCGAGGCTGCCCGACAGGCCATCGAGGCTGGGCTGCACGGTGCGGATATTGATTGCGCCACCAATGGTGTTGCGGCCAAACAAGGTTCCTTGCGGCCCACGCAAGACCTCAATCTGCGCCAGATCTCCGGATTTCAGTAACCCACCGACGGAGCGCCCCAGATATACGCCGTCTACATAAACGCCTACGCCCGGGTCGGCAGTTGGCAGAAAGTCATCCTGCCCGACCCCGCGGATAAAGATCTGCGTGTTGTTGCCGCCGGCGGCATTCCCGCCCGCCTGCAAATTCACATTCGGGGCAAGGTTGACGACGCCCCGGATATCGCTGGCAGCGCGGGCTTCGATCGCATCCTGATCGAACGCAGTTACCGCTATGGGGGTGTCCTGCAGCGATTCCTCGCGTCTGCGGGCGGTGACAACGATTTCGGCAAGTCCGGCATCGTCATTTTGTGCATTTTGCGCACCGCCATTGGCTTGGGCTAATGCGTTTGCCGGAATCAACGACGTCGTAGCGGCCAACATGGCAATATAGATTGCACGTGAAATTATCATTCAATCCTCCCCGAACCAGCTGAGTGCCAGCTTCTGCGTTTCCAACTAAACGCTGGGCATGAAAATTTCCTTTGAATTAGCGACGTGAATGTTTATTTTTACGCCAATGACTATTTCCGCCTCCCCTGCAGCCATTTTCATCGAACCTCCTGGGATTCTTGAAGCCGCGCCAGCTGCAATCCAACGTGTGTTTTCCGCGATGCGGATAAGGAGCCGCGATCCGAAACTGCCCTTCCGGTCCCGCATGTCGTTGATCGGCGATGTGGTGTTCAGTCGCGTTGAAGCAGGCGGCCATGTTGATCTGGAATGGGTCGACCACGACCCGGCCGTTCGCAACAGCTATCGCTGGCTGATCTTCAGTTCATCCGGGGGAGCGCAAAGCGATACCAAGCTGCCGTTGTTGGCTACCCGTGAAATGGCTCTCTACGATGGCGCGTCGCTCCCGGACGAACTTCATCTCTCCGGGACGACCCGCAATCTGATCGTCATGTTACCCGCAAACATGGTCGGTGATGATTTTCCTTTGGGCATTCCGGTTGCCGTTGACATTGGATCTGGCGCCGTTCTGGCCGCTATGGCACGGACGATGGAAGCGCAGGCCTATTCGGGAATGTCGGCCGGTCTCGACGCCATGATCCCGATTTTCGTTGAGGCTTTGAAGCAGACACTCAGCCAACAAAAATCGGCGCAAAAAGCAAATATCAGACAGGACGCGCGATTGACACGGATCCTCGATCATATGGAACTGCATCTTGATGATCTGGCGCTGGATGCGGCTTCCGCTGCACGCGCTTGTGGCGTTTCGCTTCGCCAGCTTCATCGGCTTTTCGCGTCCACCGGCGAGACTTTCAATGCGATGACCCGCAGGCTGCGGCTTGAACGTGCCGTTGCGCTGCTGGCTGACCGTAACATGAAGATTGGCGCAATCGCGGGGGAGTGCGGCTTTTCCGACGCATCCTATTTTTCGACTGTGTTTGTGCAAAGCTATGGCGAAACACCCAGCGAAAGACGGCGTCGTTTGCTAGGCGAAAGAAATGGCTAATCCGATTTTTTGGTTGCTCGCCCTGCGAGCCAACCGCACACAAATAGCTGCATCTGGTGGAACAGCATTAGAGGTACGATGACCAGTCCGGCTTGCGGGGCTGTCAAAAGGATTTTGGCCATTGGCAAACCGGTTGCAAGGCTTTTCAACGTTCCGGCATAGCGAATTGCCTCCGCATCTTCGCGGTCAAAGCGTCGGCCGATCAACGCGGTTACGGTCAGCCCGAAACTGAGAAGCAGGGCACAAGCCAATAGCATTGCAGCAAGCGAGGCCACGGACAGCTTGCCCCAGATTCCGGCGGCAGCCGCCGCGGAGAAAGCGCTATAAACGACCAGCAAGATGGTCCCGCGGTCAATCGTGGAAACCGTTTTCAAATAGGGTTCAACCCATCGCAACAACAAGGGCCGCAGCGCATGGCCGACCGCGAATGGCAGCAACAGCTGGCTTGCGATCTTTCCAATACCGGACAAGCCCAAATCATGGCCCTGCACCGACAGCAACAGCCCTGCGGTGATCGGTGTCAACACAACACCCAACATGTTCGATGCGGCAGCCTGGGCAACGCCGGCTGCTACATTGCCACGCGCGATCGATATCAGCGAGATCGACGATTGCACCGTGGACGGCACACAGGCGAGAAACAATATGCCAACCCAAAGTTCAGGAACCATCAGCGGCGCAAGCAGCTTGGCCAGCGCCAGTGCGGCGAGCGGGTAAAGCAGGAATGTTACGCCCAATATCGCAAGATGCAGCCGCCAATGGCCAAATCCGGCAAGCACCGATGCGCGCGACAGCCGCAAGCCGTGGAAGAAAAATAGCACCATGATCGCAATGGTAACCACATTATCCAGTATCGGCCGCACCGTCACATTTGCTGGAAACAGGCTGGCCGCAACGACCATCAGGACCAGCCCCGCAAGGAAGCGGTCGGGGATGACGCGCTGTAGTACCGTCACCGGGCCTAACCGATCAAAACCACGCCATCCTCAATCCGGGTCGGCACCGCTTTAAGGCTATGCCCTTCGCACGGTCCGAACGTGCACAGACCGCTCGATGGCTCGAACATCGCCTGGTGAAACTTGCACATCAGAAATTCGCCGCTCTTGTCGAAGAATTTGCCCGTTCCTGCATCAAGCGGTGCACCGAGATGCGGACAGATATTCTGATAAGCACAGATATCTCCCGACTGATTGCGGAAGACGAGAACTTCCAGGCTCACTCCATTGGCGACGATGATCTTGCGCTTTGCGACAGCGTTGCCGCCAAGGGCTTCCAACGGCACTTCGCGGCTTTCGGTAACTGGTTCGGGCATGATTTTCCTTACTCAAAACAGCCTTTCGCGGGCCGGTCGCACATTCGACATTGGTAAGCCAAAGAAAGAAATGCGCAGTTTGAAGTGCTTTGTCGCAAAATCACGACACAAAACAAAAGCAAGCTGATTCAAAGTCGACAGGCTTTGCGACAGTCTCAACGATGCTCCCAGTCGTCCGGTTTGGGCAGTCCGGAAGGAAGGCGCTGTGTCTCCCATTCGCATAATGGGCGACTGAGACATTTATCGAGCCAGCAGGATAAGGATGGGTAATCCGACAAATCCATATTGGCCAGTCGCGACATAACCAGCACGGATGCCACGTTGAGGTCGGCAACTGTGAAACGGTCGCCGACCAGCCAACCATGTTGGCCAAGGTGCTGTTCAAGGACAGCAAGAGGGCGCTTCAGCTTTTCCAACTCGATCGTTACAACATCGGGGTCGCGATCTTCCTCACGAAAAACGGTGCTATGAACCATCACTTCCATCAGTCGGCGTTCAAGCTCGGTCAGCGCCCAGAATGACCATTGCGTCACCAGCGCATCTTCCATCAGGCTTTGCGGAGCCAAGATGCTGCCGTGCTTCCTCGCGAGATAGATGTTGATCGCCATCGACTCGAACAGCGGTTTCCCATCATCTTCAATCGCCGGAATGCGGCCATTTGGATTGATTGCCAGATAATCCGAACTTCGGTTGCTGCCATCAAGGAAGCTGACCTGCAAATGTTCAAACTCAAGACCCAACTCACGCGCCATCCAAAGCACTCGATTTGCGCGCGACATGGCAATACCGTATATCTTCAGCATGGCTGCGCAGGGTCACTATGATGTAGGACATCTACCGTTTGAGCCGACTGCGGCAGCCGCCCGCACGAATTCACAACGCCAGTCCCACATAATTCTCCGCGATCATGGCCTGCGCAGCGTCTGAGTTGGCGATATAGTCGAGTTCCGCATCCTGCATGCGGCGGTCAAATGCTCCTCCGTCGGGGAAACGGTGCATCAGTTCGGTCAGATACCAGCTGAATCTCTCGGTTTTCCAAACGCGGCGCAGTGCCTGGGCGGAATAGCCATCAATTCCCGCACTGGTGCCCTTTTTGAACCAGTCAAGTAAGGCGTCGGCAAGATAGGTGACGTCGGATGCGGCCAGGTTCAATCCTTTGGCCCCCGTCGGTGGCACGATATGTGTCGCGTCACCCGCCAGAAAAAGCCGTGCGTGCCGCATCGGCTCGGAGACATAGCTGCGCAAGGGCGCAATGCTTTTTTCAATCGATCGGCCTCGGGTAACTTGTCCCCCCAATTTGGGACCCAGCCGAGTGCAAAGTTCGTCCCAGAAACGTTCGTCGGACCAATCTTCGACCTGTTCGTCCAACCCGACCTGCAAATAATAGCGGCTTCTGGTCATCGATCGCATTGAAGCGAGGGCAAACCCCCTGTCATGGCTCGCATAGGCCACCTCCGCATGACAGGGCGGAACGTCCGCCAAAATCCCGAGCCAGCCGAATGGATAGACCCGCTCAAACTCGCGCCTCACCTTTGCTGGTATCGCGTAGCGGGAAGGCCCATGATAGCCATCGCAGCCAGCGATAATCGCACAATCGACCCGGTGACCAGCGCCATATGTGACGTAGGGCGCGGTTCCTTCAATATCGTGGAGCGCAACGTCCTTTGCTTCCCAAACAATCGGCAGCCCCCTGTCCTCAGCCGCTGCAATCAGGTCCTTGGTAAGTTCGGTTTGGCCATAGACCGTCACATGCTTTCCGGTGTGCCGGGTAATCGCCACCGGAATCATGCTGCCTTCGCTCAGCAGAACGACCGCCTCGTGCAGCAGCCCTTCCTTGGAAAGCCTGTCGTTGAGACCCAGCCGGGCCATCATGTCGGTGGTTACCTGTTCCAGCACACCAGCCCGAATACGCGCTTCGACATGTTCGCGTGTCTGCCGTTCGAGGATAATGCAATCGATTCCCTCAAGCATTAGCGCGTGACCCAGCATCAACCCTGCAGGGCCAGCGCCAATTATTGCAACTTGCGTTTTAAATCGACTGATTTCCATGATTTCAGCATTAACTCCTTTTCAGCCGACCGAGCATCGGTTTGGCCCAATCGATGAATTCGCGATTTGTGTTTCGAACCCGCATGACAGATGCCCGATAATCCGCACTGTGTTGATCGATGGCGGATGCCGGGAAACTGGCCTGATGCAGTGCGACAGCGTGCCGCATATCGTTGAGCCTGGCCCGAAAGCCCTCTTCGATGCTGCGATCGGATATCGCAGCAAACAACTGCAACGAAGCTTCGGTTATCTGGCCAATTATTTCGGCCAAGGAACGTCGCAACTGTACCAGTTCATATTTTCGCTCCTCATCTTCACGCGTAGAAATTGCCTCAATTTTTTCCAGCGTGATTTCCAGCTGGTTAATCAACACGAGTACCGTACCAATGCTGTCCATAATCTTCCTCCTCCCCAGGAAAAAATCAGGATCGTTTCAGAACTGCAATTCAAGGTCATTGAGCACTTTGTAACAGGGCAGAACCTGCGCAACGCTGGCGTTGGGTTCGCGTCCTTCGCGGATGGCAGCGATAAACTCGCGGTCCTGAAGCTCGATGCCGTTCATTGAGACGGCCACCTTGCTGACGTCGATTGGCTCTTCCTTGCCGTCGACCAGGTCGTCATAGCGCGCAATATATGTGCCTGTATCGCCGATATAGCGGAAGAAGGTGCCAAGCGGCCCGTCATTGTTGAACGAGAGAGACAGCGTGCAAATCGCGCCACTTTCGGCCTTCAGCTGGATCGACATATCCATTGCAATCCCGAGTTCCGGGTGATGCGGCCCTTCGATGGCGTTGGCTTTCACGATCGGTCCTGCCTGATAGGCAAACAGATCGACCGTATGCGCTGCATGGTGCCAGAGCAGGTGATCGGTCCAGCTGCGTGGTTCGCCCTTCGCATTCATGTTCTTGCGGCGGAAAAAATAGGTTTGCACATCCATCTGCTGGACGTTGAATTCGCCCGCCCTGATTTTGTTGTGCACATATTGATGCGACGGATTGAAGCGGCGGGTATGGCCGACCATGCAGACCAGGCCGGTTTCCTGCTGCTTTTTCAGCACCGCCTCACTGTCTGCCCAGCTATCGGCGAGCGGTATTTCAACCTGCACATGCTTGCCTGCGTCCATGCAGGCGATGGCCTGAGCGGCGTGCATCTGCGTCGGTGTACACAGGATGACTGCATCGACATCGTCGCGTGCCAATGCCTTATCCAACTCAGTACCCCAATGCTTCGCACCATATTTCGTTGCAACCTCTGCAGCCTGTTCGGCACGGCGGCTGATGACCGAGACGATCTCGACACCGTCGATCAGCTTGAGACCGTCGAGATGTTTTTCTCCAAATGCGCCAGCACCGGCGAGGGCGATTCTCATGCTTCTGGTTCCAATACGATATGGCCGATGGCCGTGTTGCTGCAGGGGATATGATAGTGCCGGTGAAGGCAGCGGGTTTTGGTACCTAGCGCCCCGCGCATGATCAGCCACATCACCATCTCGATCCCCTCAGATCCAGCCTCACGAAGATATTCGATATGGGGGATGGAGCGGGCATCCTGCGTGTCGCCGACCAGCAGGTCCATAAACTTGTTGTCCCATTCGCGGTTGAGCAGGCCAGCACGTGGGCCCTGCAGCTGATGACTCATTCCGCCGGTTCCCCAGATCTGGACGTCTAGATCTTCGGGAAAACTCTTCACGGCCCGCGCAATCGCTTCCCCCAGCGCCCAGCAGCGGTTGCCCGACGGTACGGGATAGGTCACCACATTTACGGCGAGCGGCACAACTTTCACAGGCCACTTGGCAGGACGCCCGAACATCATTGACAGCGGCACCGTCAGGCCATGATCAACATCCATCTCATTGATGATCGTCATGTCGAAATCGTCGAGGATCAGGCTCTGCGCGATGTGCCAGCCGAGATCGGCATGCCCCTCCACATCGGGCACCGGGCGCGGACCCCAGCCCTCGTCGGCGGGTTTGTAAAGCTCTCCACAACCGATCGCGAAAGTGGGGATGATATTGGCGTCGAAGGCGCTGGCATGGTCGTTGTAGATAAGCACCACGACATCCGGCTCCTGTTCGGCCTCCCACGCCTTTGTCCATTCATAGCCAGCAAAAATTGGCCCGAAATATTCGTCGCCCGTCTTCCCCTGATCGACGGCTACACCGAGCAGTGGAACATGGCTGGATCCAACACCGGCTGTAATCCGCGCCATATCAATAGCTCCCGCTGATGGAGCGATTGCCCTGGGGCGAGCGTCCGCCCGCCAGCATCATCTCGCGATATTCGGGAAAGCTCATATCCGTCATCGTCGACACCGCTTCGGCAAAGCTCAGCCCATCGGTCGAGAATATCTTTGACAGGAAATAGATGTTGCCGCCCAACTCAAGCATCCCGTTGTAATCGCGTGCAAGCACCGCCTGCTTTTGCGCGTCCGACATCTTCCAGTCGGCCAGGTAGGCGTGCTCGTCCGATTTCCAGCGCTCCCGGTTTTCGGGCTTCATCAGGCTCATCGCGAACTGGTTGAGCCAATAGCCCTGGCGGGCCCTTGCAGCGGTGAACACGCGCGTGCCGGGGATATCGTCAAACTCTGCTAGATAGCCGTGAATGTCCTTCATTCGGCGTCTTCCCAGCTGTAGGTCAATGGCGCCTCGCGAAAGGCAAAACGGTCCAGATGCCGCTCGATCACGCCGCGCAAACCCTCATTTGCTTCTGCGGTGGCGGTTTGCAGATCGATCCGCACACCTTCGCTCTCCACGTGAAAGCGCGCGATTGCGCTTTCGTTGAAAGGCACGATGCCAACGCCGTTAGCATAGCTTGTTTCGAACTTGTGGCCCCAATGCTTGACCAACTGCTGAACATAGCGTGCTGCGAACTTAGTCGGCGCAAATCCCTTGCTGGTGCTGCTCACAGGTTTCGTTCCTTCAGTTGGGCGTCAAGACGCGGAAACACGCGGCGAGCATTGCCTTCGAAGATCGCGTGCCGCTCCGCTTCGGAGATATCGAGCGCGTCGATATAGCGTTTGGTGTCGTCGAAATAATGGCCCGTGGTCGGATCGATCCCGCGGACCGCTCCAATCATTTCGCTACCGAACAGGATATTCTTGTTCTCGATAACGTCGGCGAGAAGGTCGATCCCCGGCTGATGGTAAACGCAGGTGTCGAAAAAGACATTGTTCATCACATGCGTGGACAGGTCAGGCTTCTTGAGCATATCGGCCAGCCCGCGATAGCGACCCCAATGGTAAGGCACTGCACCGCCCCCGTGCGGAATGATGAAGCGCAGATTGGGAAAGCGGCTGAACAGGTCGCCCTCGATCAATTGCATGAAGGCAATCGTATCCGCTGCGATATAATAGGCCCCCGTTGCGTGCATCGCCGGATTGCAGCTTCCCGACACGTGGATCATCGCGGGCACGTCAAGTTCGCACATCTTCTCGTAGAAGGGGAACCAGTATTCGTCCGTGAGCGGCGGGTGCTTGAAATGACCGCCGCCGGGATCAGGGTTCAGGTTACAGCCGATGAAACCCATATCCACACATCGCTGTAACTCGGCAATGCTCGACACCATGTCCGCTTCGGGCGATTGCGGCAGCATGCAGACACCTGCAAACACCTCCGGGTACAGCGCGCAAACTCGCGCAATCAGATTGTTGCAAGCCTGCGCCCAAGGCACCGCGACCGACTGGTCTCCGACATGTGGCGCCATGGCTGAGGCGCGGGGCGAAAAGATCGTCATGTCCGCGCCACGTTCCCTGATCAGGCGAAGCTGGTTCGCTTCAATAGTCTCACGGATTTCGTCGTCAGAAATGACGGGATAAGGGGGACATTCGGAGCCCGCCGCGAAAGCCGCCTTCTGCTCCTCGCGCCACGTGTCATGTGCTTCAGGAAGGACGGTGTAATGGCCGTGACAATCGATGATCATGCAGCCATCTCCTGCTGCCAAACGATGGTGCCATTGGTCATTACCGGGACAACCCCTAGCGCCTCCAACGTTTTGGCTACCTCTACCATTTCGGCGGCGCGCCGCCGACCATGGGCTTGCATGCGCTCAAGATTGTAGGCTGCCTTTGCTGTCCAGTCGCCGCCTAGAGATATCAGAACCTCAGTTTCAACATCGGCGGCGCGCGCTGCCATGATCATTTCGGCTGTCAATGCTTCGATACCCTTGATCATGACTGAACGGATCATCTTGATACTCGATGCCTGCCCCACCTCGTCCCCAACGGGCCGGACATTGGTGAAACCCAGTGCGCTCAACGCGTCCAGCGCAGCAGCATTGTGCGGCCCTGACACGAACAGCGGCGTGCCACGCTTTTCAGGGTGAACCGGAGACATCACTGCGACATCGACATAGCGCCCGCCCGCTGCCTCTATTACCGCGGCCGCCTCCTTCTTGGTCTCCGGCGATACAGAGTTCATGTCGAAGTAGAGCGCACCTTTAGTCAAACATCCTGCCGCCTCTTGTGCAGCATCCGGCGCCTGATCGGCGGTCACCACGCTCAATATAGCCGTCGCACCCTTGAGCGCTTCGGCAAGTGTTGCGGTGGTTGACCGGGCTGGATCGATATCGAAGGCAGGCACAGAAGATGCGGGCGCAAACGCGCGCCCAGCCTCGCCAAAGCCAACAAAGGCCAATCCGACTCCCATGCCCCCGTCCTATGGACGCAGCGCCTTGTGCACCAATCGGAACCGACCTTTAGCTATAATTTTTCCTGAATTCAGTTGTTCACGGAGACCAACAGCTGATTGAGAAAGGCCTGTTGCTTGGCTGTCGGCCTCCAACCTGCACGGGTGGTAATGCCAATCGTGCGCACTATTCCCGGCGGCGCATTGCAAATCGCCTCCAGCCAGCCAGCCTCCAGTTCCACCGCAACCTGATCGGGCGACAGCAAAGTGAGGAAGTCGCTGTCGATCAGGATCTGCCGGATCATCATCACGGAGCCGCATTCGATGGGAACACTGGGCGGGGTGACCCCGGCCTGTTCAAACATTGCATGCCATTGGCCGCGTAAGGGCGTGCCAATGGGCGGAACGGTCCAAGAATAGGTTGCGAGTATTTCCGGGCGCGGATTGACCCCGCTTGCGGGGTGCCCCCTGCGTCCGAAAACGACCGGCCGGTCCTCAAATAATGGGCGCTGCACCAAATCGGGCATCGGCTCGCGCAACGCGCCGATCATCAGGTCGATTTCACCGTCGCGCAGCGGTTCGACCAATTCCAGCCAGCTACCCTCCAATATGTTGATCCGGATATCCGGATGCGCGTGGTGAAAGGCTGTGATTGCCGCAGGAAGGACACGCGCGCGCGATAGAGGCATGGCACCAATGGCGAGGCGTCCGGTCTCATGCCCTTTGAGACCCTCTATCTCGCTAATTGCTGCTGCCAGCTCAGCCCGTGCCAACCTGAACCCGCGCAAGGTCCGCCGCCCGCTCTCGGTCAGCCCGATGCCCTTGCCGCGCCGTTCCACCAGAGTCCGTCGCAGCGCCACCGCCAGATCGCTGACGGCACGGTGCAGCGACGGCTGTGCCAGCCCTGTCGCCTTGCTCGCCAAGGGATAACTCCCTTCTTCACCCAAGGCGATCAAGGCGCGCATCTGCGCCATGGTCACTCTGCTCGATCCGACATGCGCCAAAGCGGCTTGTATGCGCGGCACCAGTAACTGCATGGCATCCAAAGGCTCCATCCCGTCATGCCGCCGTTCGAACAGCGGCAGCCCCAATTGCACCTCCAGATTGGCGAGTGCCTGCGTGATGGCAGGCTGGGTCAAATTGACCGCCAGTGCCGCCGCAGTAATGCTCCCCAAACGCGCTGTTTCCAGCGCCGCGCGTAAGTGGCGCAGGTTGAACGCCCAAATTTCCATGACATTAAAATTAGCATAACCTTATGCCAGGACCAAGCTTTCGAATTGTGCCATCCGGACCTGCATTTCAGGATATAACCCAATGGAGGAGCGGCACATGACGGGAATTGTGGTCCAGAATATTGAACGCGCCGGTCCGGCGGTGATCGCCGACCTTGAAAGCTGCGGCGTCTCGACTGTGCATGAGGCGCAAGGACGTACCGGGCTCCTCGCCAGTTATATGCGTCCCATCTATTCTGGCGCGCGGATTGCGGGTAGTGCCGTGACGGTTTCCGCCCCTCCCGGTGATAACTGGATGGTGCATGTCGCGATCGAGCAGTTGAAGGCAGGCGACATTTTGGTCATTGCGCCGACCAGTCCTTGCCAGGACGGATATTTCGGAGACTTGCTGGCAACGTCAGCCATGGCGCGTGGATGTAAAGGGCTGATCATTAACGCAGGAATTCGCGACGTCCGCGACTTGACGGAAATGGGCTTTCCGGTCTGGTCCAAGGCCGTGTTTGCACAAGGGACGATCAAGGCGTCGCTGGGGTCGGTCAACGTGCCGGTGATCTGTGCTGGCGCGCCGGTCAACGCGGGGGACGTGATTGTTGCCGATGATGATGGCGTTTGCGTGGTGCCGCGAGAGAGGGCTAAGCAGGTTGCCAAGGCAGCAAAGACGCGCGAGGCGAACGAAGCGGACAAGCGCGCGCAGCTGGCCTCGGGCAAACTGAGCCTTGACATATATAAGATGCGCGAAAAACTCGCGGAAATGGGCTTGAAATATATATGACGTCCTTCCCCTGTATGTGGATGCGCGGCGGAACGTCCAAGGGCGGCTATTTCCTGAAGGACGACCTGCCCACCGACCCGGAAGCGCGCGATGCATTCCTTCTGAAGGTCATGGGCTCGCCCGATCCCCGCCAGATCGATGGCATGGGAGGCGCCGATCCGCTGACCAGCAAGGTTGCAGTGGTTAGCAAGTCGGCACGAGACGGGGTGGATGTCGATTATCTTTTCCTGCAGGTTTTTGTCGATCAGGCGATCGTCACCGACGCACAGAATTGCGGCAACATCCTGGCCGGGGTCGGGCCTTTCGCCATCGAACGCGGGCTGGTCAAGCCTGCGGGCGACGAGACCAAGGTTACGATCCATATGGAAAATACCGGCCAGATCGCTGTCGCGACGGTTCAGACGCCAAACGGCCGGGTTAGCTATGACGGCCACGCGCGGATCGATGGCGTTCCGGGCACACATGCTCCGATCCCGCTCGAATTTCGAGACACGGCAGGATCGAGCTGCGGTGCGCTGCTTCCAACGGGTAACGCAGCGGATGTACTCGACGGCATCGAATGCACCCTGATCGACAACGGGATGCCTTGCATTGTGATACGCGCCAGTGACGTTGGAGCGACGGGCTATGAGGACCGTGACACGCTAGATGTGGCCGAAGCGGTCAAGGCAAAGATCGAGTCGATCCGGCTTAAGGCGGGGCCCTTGATGAACCTTGGCGATGTAACCGATAAGTCGGTGCCCAAGATGATGCTGGTTGCACCGCCGCGCCACGATGGCGCGATTTCCGTCAGGAGCTTCATTCCAAAACGTGCCCATGCGAGCATTGGCGTACTCGGCGCGGTGAGTGTCGCGACCGCCTGCCTGATCCCGGGGTCGCCTGCGGCCGCGCTGGCCAATATCCCGGACGGACAGCGAAAGACCCTGTCGGTGGAACATCCGACGGGCGAGATGAGCTGCATTCTTGAGGTCGATGCAGACGGCGCAGTCGTTAGCGCCGCACTCCTTCGCACCGCGCGCAAACTGATGGACGGAGTGGTCTTCGCATGACCCTGGTGCAACCTCAGGGCGATGGGGAGCGCATCGTTAGTTGGCATCGCAGCCCATCAAAGCCAGACTTCATTCCACCACCCGGGGCGATCGACGCCCATTGCCACGTCTTTGGGCCGGAAGCGCAATTTCCCTTTAGCGCGAAAGCCAAATATCTTCCCGCCGATGCGGGGCCGGACATGCTGTTTGCATTGCGCGACCGTCTGGGTTTCAGCCGGAATGTGGTCGTGCAGGCAAGCTGCCATGGCACAGACAATGCGGCGACGCTAAATGCCATTACCCAGTCTAATGGATTGGCACGCGGCGTTGCGGTCGTCGATCCAGCCATTTCCGCCTATGATTTGGACGCCTTGCACGACGGTGGCATGCGCGGGGTTCGTTTCAATTTTCTGAAGCGGCTTGTCGATGATGCACCAAAGGATGCCTTTCTCGATCTCGCGGGCAGATTGCCAAAGGGCTGGCATGTCGTCGTTTATTTCGAGGCTGACATTTTGGACGAACTCCGCCCTTTCTTGGCGTCGATCCCGGTTCCAATGGTGATCGATCATATGGGCCGCCCCGATGTAACTTGTGGTCCAGACGGCCCGGACATGCGTGCTTTCCGTACTTTGCTCGACAGCCGCAGCGACATTTACTTCAAGGCAACCTGCCCCGACCGGCTTGACCCCGGCGGACCGCCATGGGACGCCTTTGCAAATGCGGTCGCGCCGCTCGTTGCCGATTATCCCGGTCGCACGTTGTGGGGCACCGACTGGCCGCATCCCAATATGCAGGATGCCATTCCCGATGATGGCGCGCTTGTCGGCATGATCCCGCGCATCGCGCCGGACGTAGCAAGCCAAAGGCGCCTGCTCGTGGACGTACCGGCCAGCCTGTATTTCGATCGATAGCGCAGTGGCATTAACAGCCCCAGTTTGTCAGCCGCGCCTGCGATAACCCTATCTCGAGGTGCGGAACTGCAAGACGAGCAGATCCGCGCCGTCGGGGCCAGCTTCGACCTCAATCGTCTCGCCGGCAGGTACGAAATGGCAGGAGTGCAATCCGTTCGCGTCGCTGCCGTGCAAATTTCCTGCGCAAACGACAATCACCCTGTCGCTGTCATCACTCGTGAATGAAGGCGCAGCGGAAAGCGGCGGAAGCGAGAGCATCCATGCATTCGCACCGCTTTCGGGTTCGTCTATCAAGTGGCAGACAGCGGGCGCGTCAAGCGCATGCAACGCCTGACATGACTGAATCCCCCGAGGCTTAGTTGTGCGCTGTCTTTGCTTTACAGTGCCCGCAGCCGGCAGTTCGTCTTTGCATTCGGGCAGATATCTGTGTCCGGGGTCCCAGCGGTTGCGGATTGTGAGATATTGGAGACCCTCCGGTCCAGCCCGCAAGGGACCATAGCCGGTATAGGCTGTGGTATAATGCACCGTGATCGGAGCAAGCGGAGTGTTGCCCATCGCGCCGCTGCCACCAACAACAATCTGGAACTGGTCCACCTGGTGAAAATGTGTGCGGATCGCGGAATTGGGTTCCTGATCCACAAGATATATCATCGGCAATTCTTCGCCTGCCGATCTGGGGGTGCCGTCCAAATGCGTCCTCGACGGCTGGAGATAGTTGTGGATCCATGCCTTGGGTCCAGGCCCCTCAATAAAGAACCTGTCGCTGGCGGCTGTTTCAGCACTGATGCTTTGCATTGCGAACCTGTCCTTGTTTCTAAAAGCTGATTCCGGCACGAACACCATAAGTGCGCGGGCTGCCGGGAAGATAGATGTTACCGAAGAAGGGCGAATTCTGGTAAATGGTCAGATATTTCTCGTTCAGCAGATTTCGTGCCCATAACCCGATCGAAAAATTGCCGAACTCGAGTCCCAGATTTGCGTCGACGGTTGTATATCCAGACAGTTTGGATGCGGCCCGGTTATCGACCTCAGTAAAGCGGTCGTCGGTAAAGCGGACAGTCGAATTCGCGACCAATGTCAGTCTTTCATTCAACGGCTGGCGGATCGAGATTTGGCCATTGGCCGTCCAATCCGGCGTAAACTGTAACTGACGTCCATCGCAAGCGACGGCCGGACTGATTATTGCGCCGGTCGGTCCTCGACGGGCAGCGATGCAGGCGGGATAGTCGGTGAATTTCGCATTTGTATAGCCCAAGCCAAAGCTCAGGCTGACAACGTCGGACAAACGACCGCTTCCTTCGAGCTCAAAGCCGTAAATGCGCGCCTTAGCGGCGTTGACCAAACCGGTCAGGCGTAGCGCGGAGTTGATCTCCTGGACCACCTGAATATTGTTATAATCCATGTAAAAGCCAGCCATGTTCAGGCTGTAGCGACGATCACCGAACAGAAACTTTGCGCCGGCTTCGTAATTGGTCAGCCTTTCCGGCGTGACGCGCAAAAACTGCAGCGAGCTCGGGTCCAGACCGGTATTGAAACCGCCCCCCTTGAAACCGCGCGAATAGGAAAGGTACAGGTTGGCATCGTCACTTAGATTATAGGTAACCACAGCGCGCGGACTGAAATTTTTCGATCGCAGCGCCTGCGTCGATTGCAACTGCGAAACGATCAGGGTTGGCGGCAGCGGGCCAAAACCGAATCCGATATTGTCCGGCTGGTTGATCGTGCCATCCTGATTGTCCCAAGTATACCGCCCGCCGATCGATAATGTTACGGCACCGATATCGTAAGACAGCTCGCCAAAAAGAGAGAAGCTGTTGGTTTCCACGCGCAATTGGTCCCGGATCGTCGGACTGGCTGACGGGAAAAAGCGGACCGGAAATGTCGGCCCGCCTGGAAGGGTGATCGACGGGGGCGCGATTGCAGCAAGATTGATTGTTTCACCAGCCTGCCGGAAATAACGCTCATAATAGTAATATCCGCCCACGATCCATTTCAGCGGACCGTCATTGGTGGATGTCAGCCTGATTTCCTGCGACATTGTCCTTTGGCTGCGCCGCTCTGCATTGGTGAAGAAGAACTGTGGCGCGCCGTCACCGTCGCCCCCCGTGCGAAACTTGCTCGAATCAAAAGACGATATTGCGGTCAAGCGCACATTATCGAAATCGACCTCTGCATGCGCGGAAACACCATAATTTTCAGAATTGAGTGTTTGATTGGTGGAACCGAGCTGCCGGAACTGAAACGGGTTGGCGGACGCTATGGCGGTGATATCCGCGCTTTTTGCATAGTGCCCGGTGATCGTCAGAGTGCCTCGGCTACCTGCCGGTGCCAGCCGCAGAGAAAGGCGTGCCGCATCCCGGTTTGACGACGGCCCTGCATCATCCGTGTTCGGGTTGTAAACATAACCACCGCCTTCAATATGTGAGACGCCGATCGATGCGTAAAGCGTGTCATTGACAAGCGCTCCGCCGATATTTCCGCGTGCATTCAAATAATCATAATTGCCGTAAAGGAGCTCGGCTGAACCGGAAAAATCGTTGGTGGGCACGCGCGTGACAATGCGGATGGCGCCTCCCATGGAATTGCGTCCGAACAATGTACCCTGGGGGCCGCGCAAGACCTCTACACGCGCGATATCGACCAGATCGATGTTCGACTGCACGGGACTCGCCTGGTAAATGTCGTCGATGAAGACGGCGACGCTGGTTTGAAGCGCAGCGCGCGTTGAAACGCTGCCCACCCCACGGATTGTATAGCGGGTCGACTGCACGCCCTGCCCTTGCGCGACCGACAAATTCGGCACCAACTTCTGGACGTCTTCCAGCTGACGCGCATTGAGGCGTTCATAGTCGTCGGCGGTAATCGCAGAGATGGAGGCGGGCACGTCGATCAACCGTTCGGCCCGTTTGGTCGCTGTTACGATGATTTCCTGATCCGAAACCCCTTTCGGATCGTCCGACCGATCGTTGGACGATGTATCCTGTGCTGTTGCAGAAGCTGGCTGCATTGCTGAAACCAACGCCATCGTGACTGCGCCAAGAATAACCGACTTTTTCATGATCCAATCCTCTCCTAAACCGTTATATTTTAATAATTTTTGGAGTATTACCCTCTCTCCGGGCCGCGATACCGCGCCAGAGGATGAGCGTTAGGGCGATAGTGGAAACCACGGCGAGCGAAGCGGTGCCGGACCGCAACGGATACAGCGCGCCCGCAACAAGTGGCCCAAAAATGCGACCAATGCCGGCAAGCGCCTCCACCATGCCGACAAAAGCGCCGCGATTCTCCGGCGCAACGCTTTTGCTGACAATGCTATGAAACAAGGGCTGGCTCATCCCCTGCCCCATCATCATCAGCGCAAGCCCGATGGCGCCGCTCCGTGCATCGAAGGGCGCCGCAATGGCAATTATTCCGCCCACAACCACAGTGCCGAGGGTCAGCCTCAGCATCCCGCTATCGCCAATGCGGTGGGTGATCGGGCCCGTGGCGAGCACCTGCGTCACGATTAACACGGACCCGACAGTGGCTAGGAAAAAGCCGAAATCCTGGGCAGTAAACGCCAGTCGATCTTTCAGATAAAGCGGCATCACGACATCGAGTGACGACTGAATCGACGTTTGCAGCAAAAGCTGGATGGCGAGGATCAGACCGCCGCCCAATATCATCAGGCGGTAGGCAAGTTCACGCGACATTGCCGGGCGGGTTTCTGAACCGACAGCGGAAGCATCATGACGTGTCTCGGCAACCAGAAACATGACGATAGCGGCTGACAAGAATGACAAGGCAGCCGAAAACAGCGCCACCCCCACATAGTTGAAGTCGGATCCCTTGCCACCGACCAGCCCGGCCAAAGCATTGCCGGCAACCATGCCGACAGCGACCAGTGCCATTAGATAGGCGATGAACTTGGCCCGATCACGCTCTTCGGTGACATCGGCAATCATCGAGATCGCCACTGGCAGGTTGCCGCCGACCAGACCGGCCAACAGCCGAGAGGCAAACAATCCGGGGAGCGTCGGAACCAGTGCTACGAGCAGGTTGGCCAACCCGGCGCCAACCACGGTTACGAGCAATACAGGCTTGCGGCCATGTTTATCGCTCAAAACGCCTAGGACGATGGCAGCTATCATGGCTACCAACCCCGCTGATGCCATCATGACTGATAACAGAAAGGGCGAAGCCCCCAATTCTGTCGCAAGGAACGGGGTCAGAGGCATCATCATGCCAAGCGAGATGAATTCGCAGAGCAAGCTTGCGTATATCGCCGCAAGGCGCATGTCCCTCTCCTCCCCTCCTTCTCATGGCTTTTCGCCAAGGCTTATCGTTCAATCTGTCCCAAGACCCCCTGCAGCTGAATAGGGGAAAGCCCCTAGAACACGTCGAAGATCATTGCGGGCAGGCCTACAAAGGCTTTGCCGTAGCTCTCGTAATTCTTTGCCTGGATCGCCATGTGCGATTGGCCTGTCTGCACATCGCGCAGGATTTGTTCGAGTGGGCTTTCGCGGAAAACGCCGGTCGTGCCGCACAGCTCGTGGATTGCCTGAACACATTCAACGCATGTGCGGGCAAGATAGGTATTCATCAGTTGCGAGACGAGATGGTCCGGTTTGCCGATATGTTCGCCTTCTTCGAACCGCGCCCAGCAATCGTCTATGACCTCGTAAAACAGCGCACGCGCTGCACGAAGTTTGGCTTCGACCTCGGCAATCTTGTACTGGACCACCGGACGTTCGATCAGCGAACCGCCTGCCATGCCGACCGCGACCGGCGCCTTTGCCTTGCCCAGGGCATAGAAATATTCCAGAGCATGCCGGGTCGCGCCCAAGAGGACTGCCGCATGCCCGCCAATGCCGTGCGGCGCTTGGGCCGTAAGCTGCACGCGATCTGGATCGAAGCGGGCGAAGGCCATGTCATGCGGAATGAATGCATCGTCCAGACGGAAACGCCCCGAATGCGTGCCCCTTAACCCCAGCGTGTCCCAGCTACCCTCAACGACCGCACCGTCTGTAACTGGAAAGTAGCCGATGAACATCTCTACGGGCGGCTCACCAGGCTTTGGGGGAAACGAGGGGACTGGTGCTGCGGCGTCTTCCACAACGGCGAAACCACCAATATAGTGCGTTGCGTGTAGTGTATTCGACGCCCACGCCCATTCACCGTCCACGATGCGAAAACCGCCATCAACCCGGACCGCTTTCCCCATGGCGCCCGGCGTCCCGGCAATAACGGTCCGCCGGCTCGAAAACAGCTTTTGAGCGCCGGACAGAGGCAAGTTCATCGCCAGCGTCGCCGCCGCCAGATGGACCAATACACTCCAGCCCGCGCTTGCGTTGCCCCGACCGAGCTCTTCCATGACGCGGAAATAGGTGGCGTAATGCCATCCGCCGCCGCCCACTTCTTCGGGAGCACCGGCAATGTAGCAACCGATATCAGCCATCTTCTGCACAATGTTTTCCGGCAGGCGCTGGGTCTTGTCCATTTCGCGCGATTGCGCACGTAACTCAGGCACAAGAGCACGGCACGCGTCGATGGCCGCACGGCTGTTATCATCCAACGCGATGCGCTTGATCTCGTCCCTGAACGGCGGATATTCGATGACCTGAACAGGGAAAGCACCTGCGCCGGGAGGGGGCTGCACTGGCCTTGCTCCGGTAGAATTTGCGAAATTTTCGGGGGGATTTATTTTTGTTGCCATGAACTGCTCCGCTCTCTTAGTTTCAGACTAAACCGACCGCATCGATGTGAAATAGGGGAGACCCCCTATTCCGGTGCGGCCGCAAAGAGGCGGCGGTGAGGGAGATTATTGCAAGGATGGAAGGGGCTCCAACTGAATCACCGGCGGCGCTTCCCAGCGATCAATTGTTGCGCGCGGCGAATGGCTTGTTTCAATCAGAAGCCCTTGACCAGATCAAAGCTAAAGCGCTCGATCAACTGACCCGCAGCGTCGATGCAGACGGCAATATATTCGTATACTCGACCACAGATTATGGCGTCATGCGGATTACCCATCATTTTTCAGATGTCGCTCGCCACGCCGATGATCATCAGAAAGAGGTTGCGAAGCTAATCGGAGAAGACCCGATTTTCAATGCGCTGACCCGCCGTTTGGCAGACAGCAGCTATGCAGCGACAAATATGTCAGATCTGCCGAACATAGCGGCGTTTCGGAAATCGGAAACCTACCGGATCATTTACGAGCAGCACGAACTGAGGCAACTCATATGCGGCGTTGTTGTGCCCATTCCGGGTACTCTCGCGGTGGTCGCCTTCTACAGAAGACAGATTGAGAGAAGCTTTGTCGCCAGGGATGTGGCATTGATTGAAACCATATTGCCCATGCTCGGTGAAACCATCCGGCGGATCGCGCTTGCTGAGGCACTGGTTGGCAAGTTGGGCACCAAGCCTGTGACCGCCGACCTGACAATCCGTCACGGATTGGAAGCGGCGGGATTTGCCGAATCTATCGCAGGGCCAGGAACAACCGGCAAGCCATCGGTTTTTGAACGCCCGTCTGCCCTGAATGGCGATCTTGAAGATGCAGACAGCAAACTCGATTCACTGAGTCCGAGAGAACGTGAAATTGCGCACATGGTTAGCGAAGGGCAAACGAACCTTCAAATCGCCAGCCAAGCCGGCATCAGCCGGAAGACGGTTGAGATCCATGTCTCGGCCATTCTCCACAAGCTGTCGCTCAACAACCGGACCGAACTGGCCTTTTTGATTCAGGCCCTCAATGCCCAGAAACACCAACTGCGCGCCTATTTGGGAGCGGTTCAGCACATTGGCGGGGAATCATCCGCGCATCGGCCACAAAAATGATCGCCTGAAAATTTCGTCATATTACAGGCGGGTGAGGCCGCACTCGGTGTTGCACTCCTGATCATGCGGGGCAGCATATGGCTGTGTTACGACCAAATGCGCTCAGCCCGATAAGTTTGCTTTGAAAAGAAATCTGTCCTGTCGTCGTTGAGCGCACAACCACACATCGATGCGTCAATCGGGGAGGATGATTATGAAACTGTTCGCGCCGCGCGCCAATTATGGCGCTTCTTTGTTTGTGATTGCCGCAATTCTGGGCACGGCTAGCCCGCTCTCGGCACAAACGCAGCAGCCCAAGGAAACCGGAAGCGGCGAAGAGGAAACCGACAACAGCAGGCTCGAAGAAATTATCGTTGTCGCGCAGAAGCGTACCGAGCGGCTGCAGGATGTGCCGATTTCGATAACCGCACTTACAGCCGACATGATCGAGAAGCGCGGCGTTCGCAATCTCTCAGATGTCAGCCAGATGACGCCGAACTTCCAGCTCGACGGCGGAAAAGACTCAAACGAAAACAAAGTGTCGTTGCGTGGCATTTCGTCGGCGGCCATTATCACTGGCCAGCCGGAAACCGTCGGCATCTACATCGATGGTGTCTACAATAGCGGCCGGATTCTTGCCAATCTCGACCTGATCGATATCGAGCGGATCGAGGTCCTGCGTGGTCCGCAGGGAACATTGTTCGGTCGGAATACGACGGCCGGCGCGATCAACATAACGACCCACAAAGCGGGCAATGATTTTGAAGGGTCGCTGCAGGCCGAATATGGGAATTATGATACGCTGCGCCTGCGCGGTGGGGTTGGCGGCCCGATCGCAACGGACTCGCTTTTTGCACAGGTTTCAGGAACGTACAGCAGACGGTCGGGTTACCAGCGTAACACAACGCTCAATATCGACACCGACGCGAATGAACTGGGAAGCGGACGTTTCTCGCTAAGTTACCGGAAGCCCGACAGCCCGTTCGCAGCGACGCTGACGGGCGACTATTATGAAGATAACAATGCAGCACAAGTTGCCAGCATTTCGCCGTTCACGCGAAAGGTCACCACTGACATTGCGCCGATTGAGCGCAACAAATCCTACGGCTCGACGCTGACACTAACCTACGATTTTGACTCCGCTATCTTAACGTCGATCTCGTCATTCAAGCGCTACGATCTGAAGACACAGTCGGATTTTGACCGGTCGGCGTCGGGTAATGGTCCCTTGATAAATCTGTCCGCACCGCCACCGGTGCCGGGAGGTCCGCCGCCAGCGCTTGGCTTCGGCTATCAGGGATCGTTTGAAAACGGCATCTACACATCCAAACAATATAGTCAGGAAATCCGCCTGCACTCGGCGCCCGGCGGCAAGCTAGACTGGATCCTCAGCGGATTCTTCTACAAGGAAAAGCTTTTCGTGGGCTCTGACCTGCAATTTGCCTTTTCCATACCGACTCCGCTTGGCCCCTTGCCCGCGCCCGGCTTCATCCAGAACAATTTTGACATGGACAGCGTCAGCTATGCACTGTTCGGCCAGGCTACATGGCATATGACGGACAAGCTTCATCTGACCGGCGGCGGTCGCGTCACCCGCGATGAAAAGGACTTTGTCACCAGCGCCATTGATCCCACAACGATCAGCCCGGCTAATCCACTGGGCATCGGGATCCCGCAATTTGCGACACCTTTTGCGCCGCGCAAAAACGGTTTCAGCGGAACGCGCTTCACGCCAATGGCAAATCTGCGTTTTGAACTGAACGACGACGCCTCAATTTACGCTTCATTCGCAACCGGCTACAAAGAAGGTACGGTCAACCAGACGACAGTGCCTGCGGGCGCCCGAACGGAAGTATTGCCCGAAACCTCCAATTCCTATGAGGTGGGCGTGAAGTCGGTGCTTGCTGACCGCCGACTTCAGATAAACGCCAACGTCTTCTACATCGATTATAAAAACCTGCAGGTAACGCTGACCAACCCACTTTCCGGGCTGCCTTATGTCGGCAATGCGGGGGCGCGCAGCTACGGGTTTGAGGCGGATATGAATGCCGTAGTCGCGCCGGGGGTCACGTTGGGCTGGGCAGTTGGCTTCACCGACGCCAAATATCGCTCCTTCCCTGCCTGCTCGTTCGTTACCGCAGGCCCCGCCGCAGGCACGCCAATTTCGTGCAACGGCAATCAGCTGGCCAATGGCGCCGACTGGACCGCCAGCGCGAATTTCCGCGTCATCCGGCCGATTGGAAATGGGCTAAGCGTCAGTTTCGGCGGCGATGTCAATTATCGTGGCCGAACCTATTTCGACCCGGAAAATGCGCTGGAATCGAAACGTTCTCCCTACGCGCTGGTCAATGGCGACATAGGCTTGCTTGCCGATGGCTGGTCGCTTTCGGTCTTCACGCGCAACCTTTTCGACAAGGACTATATCATTCAATACAATCGCGCTGTTCCGGTTTTCGGACAGGTGCAAAGCCCTTATTATTATGCAGGCGCACCACGCACGGTCGGCGTCCGGCTCAAGGTAGACTTCTGATGGCCGCGTCCAAAACTTTCGGCCTGTTCGTATCGGCTCTGGCAATTGTTGCCGCCGTGCCTGCGGTTGCGCGAAGCGCCGACATCGCAGGGACCTGGCAAGCTCTCGCACGCGCACCAAATGGTTCTCCGGACACGGTAACACTTACCTTTTTGTTCAGCAGGAAGGGCGGAAAGCTGTTGGGATCGATGCAGGGGCCGATGGGCAAAGTTGCGTTGGAGGACGTTAAAGAGACCGCCGGAAAGGTGACTTTTAAGATGTCCACCCCCATGGGCGGTTCGATCGCGGGTAGCGCCCAGATCGTCAAAAACGTCTTGAAGATCAAGATGCCCGGTCCAGATGGCAGGCCTGCAGAACTGATGGCCAAACGCATCGTGAAGTGAGTTTCGCACGCCTGTTGTGACAGTGCTCAACAGCGAGCGAGGAATCATCGCTGTTTCTGTGCATCGTTCCGCTTTGCGCAAGTGACATGGGACAAGCTGTTTAGTGGAATTCGATATGTCGAAAACTCTTTCTCTGGAGGAAGTAACCGAAATTTTTCGTGCTGGAAGCAAAGGCCAGCCGAGGCTTGGTGGTGTTCTGATGCTCGACTTTGGCGAAGATGGCTGCGTACGCATCGAAGGCCATCAGGCACCCTATACAATCGACAATCAGCGCGGCGACGCCGATTGCACGCTTTTTGTATCGTTGTCAGATTTTTCATTGCTGCACAGCGGCGAACTGCAACCGCAGGAAGCGATTGTTTCGGAACGGATGCGCATGACCGGGGCTATGGGCCTGGCGATGAAGCTGCGCGATCTGATGGAGGATTGAGCGATGGCAACGCCAGAGGCAACGGCCATGATCGGCGCCGCGCAATTGAACCAAGATACTGTCGGCTTGGAAATTGCTTCACCCGGTGACGGTGGCTTCGACATGAACTGGTGGCCGGTGGCGCTTTCCGGGGAAGTTGGCCCAGAACAGATTATCGACCGCCATTTCCTGGGCGGTGATGTGGTGATCTGGCGGACTGCCAGCGGGCTCGCGCAAGTTTCGACGGCCTATTGCGCACATCTGGGCGCACATTTGGGCGAAGGGCGCGTTGTTGGCGAAACCATCGAATGCGCATTTCATAACTGGTGCTTCGGGCAGGACGGAAACTGTCGATATATTCCCGCACCGCATGATCATATTCCAGCAAGCGCGAAGATATTCGGTTACCCTACAGCTGAAAAATGGGGAATCATCTGGGCGTTTAACGGCGATGTTCCAAGCTATGAGGTGCCTTCACCTCCCTTTGTTAATGCCGACAGCTATGACATATTGGCGGATCATGCGGGTGGATCGGACATCGCGCCCTTTTATGCGCCAATATCCAACATCTTTGATCTGCAGCATTTCGAGTTTGTGCACCGTTTCCCCGGGGCAGTCCTGTCTCCCGACAACTTGCCGGACCGGCCCGAGCTGGACATCGGGCCGCACCACATGGCCTATCGCCAGACCATGGGTGGAGGGGTATTTGGCCATTTGAAAGTTTGGGGAACCAACGGCCTTACGGCGACCTATATCGACGAAGAGACGCGGGTCATTACTGAAATCTTTGTATTCGCAACTGCGCCCCGACCCAATGGAACCGGCTTTGACGCCTACCAAGTGCTGTTTCGCCGCAAGAAGAACGACAGCCCCGAAGATCGCGCCAAGGGCCGGGCACAGTTGGAAAAAGCCTGGGCAGCGCAGCTTTATGTTGCCAGTCAGGACGATGTCGTCCTGCGACGCCCGCATTTCAGAATGCGAAATTTCACAAAGGCCGATCGTTGGCTGAAGCAGTTTATCGAATATGTAAGAGATTATCCTCGCGCCGACCCCGGGGGCTCCTTCCAGTAGGGAGGCGCTACCGAAAAAATGCGGCAATCAATTCATGGAGGCTGGTGCAAATTCGCCCTCAACCAACAGCACATGAAAATCTGCAAGGCCTTCTCTCAGCCTTTTGAGCTCCTGATATTCGTCCGAGAACCAGGCTGCCTCCGCATCTGCCAACGTTGGAAATTCGATCATCACGAACGATCCGCCGCTGCCAAAATCCCCTTCTACGGTCTTCGCCCCGATGCTGTGAAATACCACTTTTCCGCCATTGGCTGCCAGTGACTCTGCAGCTTTGGGGGCATATTCACTGACGAACCGTTCGATATCATGAAATACACAATTCATGACCATATAGCCGGGCATTATTGATATCCCTCGGCCGGATCTGCGCGCGGATAATCGCGAATAAACTCGAGCATCCGACGCTGCCAGACGTCCGCCGGAACCAGGTTGCGCGCACGCAGGTGCCAGTCGCGCATCACATCTTCATCCTGTTTGAAGGTCGCGTCTTCCATCGGTTTGGTTGCGACCCATTCGGCGTCGGCGCGCGCGCGATCTTCGGGCGTATCGGCTCTTTTGCGCTTGAAACCGACGCCATACACCTTGTGACGTCCGCCGGGAATCGGCGTCGTCGCCATCAGATTGACGAGCTCGAATAGAGCACCTGGCCCTTCGAACGTGATGTTCAATATGCTGGTGCCGGTCATCCGCCAATGTGTATCGACCTCTCCCCATTTGTACGAAAAACCAAAGCTATGGTCGTCGATCGTCAACACTGCGTCCTTGGGCGGAAAGCCATCGGTCATCGCCATGTCATGGACATATTGAAAATGCTGAAAATCTACGATGTTAAGCATCTGCGCATAATGCGGCAGCTGCATCTCATGGACATCGTCCTGAACAGCGATCCAGTAATCGTCGATGTTATCGACGGTCAGCGGCAGTGGAATGTCAAGGTCGGGCTCAGCTCCGTTGAAGGCCCAGATCAACCCCTGGGTCTCTACCGTTGGATAGCTGAATAGTCTGGCTTTGGCCGGAATATTGTCGGTCGAAGGAATGTAAACGCATTTGCCACCCGTGTCATAACACCAGTGATGGAACCCGCATTCGATTGTCTCCCCAACAATCCGTCCATTGGCAAGATTGGCCCCCATGTGCGCGCAATAGGCGGTCTGGACGTTCAACCTTCCCCTAGTGGAACGCCAGACCACCACATTGCCGCCGAGAAACGGTGTCTCGAATATCAGCCCGTCCGGAACATCGCTGGATTTGCAAACCGCATACCAGCACATCGGAAAACCGTTTTCGCCGTCGCCCGGGATGACCAGTTCGGCATCGGCATCGCAGACCTGGCTATGCTCAAGCCGGTCCAAACCGATGGCTGCGCTGTTCATGCTGCGGGTCGCATCCCCACCGACGCAATCTTGTTGTCATTAACCCCGAAAAGGATCGCGATATTGCCAATCGGCGCCTCGTTGATCGCGACTATTTCGCCGCCGACCAGTTCAGGCAGGTTCATCGGCGTTGAACCCATCGACACCATGTTGCGCAACATGTCACCGCAGGCCTGAGGACCGTTTTCGGTACCCATCGGGCTGGTCATCACGATATCGTCGTGCATCAGCGCCTGGGCCGCATCGATATCCTTGTTGATCATCGCCTGCACGAAATTGGTCGCGATGGCGAGGTCTGCTTCTGTTGGCACGGCGGAGCCATTGGCTAATGCTGTGCCGCCTTCCCGGCCGAGCACGCTCAGTTCATCTTCGGTCTTTTTGCGCGGGGAGATGCTGGCCGCTTCAAAGGCGTTGGACATCATTACCGGACGACCGAACAGGGCTTTGCCGAAAGTCGCCCAGTTGGTGCGCTGAATTGCCATATGCGCGCCTGCGGTCAGCATGTCCCTTATGCCGCGTTCCATCGGATCGCCTGTTTTCAGGACCGATCCACCGGCCCAGGCATTCAGCGTTTCGGCAACCTCGCGCGCGACACGGGCCAGGTTCACATTGGCCATTTCGCTTTCCAGATAGTCGCTGGTCGAGATTTCCTCGCCATCCTTCCACCGTGCCCAGCAATCGTCGACAACGCGGTAATAATGCGCGCGCGCACCGCGCAGCTTGGCTTCGGCAAGGCCCAGCTCATGCTGGATCGCGGGCATGTCGGCAAGCAGATCGCGCACACCAAAGCCGGTCGGTCGCTTGGCCTTTGCCAGCTTGAGAAACTCTTCCAGCATGTGGCGTGCGATACCGCAATGCACCGCCGCATGGCCGCCCACCCCGATCGGCCCGCGAACATGCAGTGGCGGTTCGGCCATCATCGACATCATCGAAAACGCCCTGTTTTCAGGAAGGAACAGCTCCTTGACCTCGTAGCTGCCGGAACTCGTACCCCGCAGGCCGATCACATCCCAGCTGCCGTCGACAAACTGGACATCCTTCCGATCGAAATAAGCGACCATCGGAGGTTCGCCCTGGGGGATCAACGGCGCGCCCTCTGGCGGCGGGAAAGGCATGCCGGGATCATTTTCATCCTGCACAATCTGGAAACCGCCCAGATAATGGGTGGCGTGACGGGCGTTGGTTGCCCACATCCACTTGCCCTCAAGGATCCGATAGCCGCCATCGACCCGCATCGCGCGACCGGCGGGCATCGGCGAACCCGCAACGATGGTAACGGGCGACTTCCAGATGCCTTGGGCAGCTTCAAGATCGAGCCGCATCGTCAGCGCCGCACCTGCAAGGTGGGTCAACACGCACCATCCGGCTGTGCCGTCTCCCCTCGCCAGCTCTTCGATGATTCTGAACTGCGTCGGATAATCGAACTGGCTTCCACCCGTCTCCACCGGCCCGCCCATAAACCAGATGCCGATTTCGCCCATGCGCTCGATAATGTGCTGGGGCAGCCGCCCCTCGCGCTCTGTCTGGGCCGCATGTTCGCGCAGCACCGGAATGAGTTCGATTGTTTCGGCAAGTGCTTTCTTGCTCGCCTCGTCCAGTGGCGATATCCGCTCATCATGGCGATATGCGGGATAGTCAACGGTCCGCTCAAACATCGGAAAAACCTTTCTGTCTTGATTCTGGCAACAGATTGAGGGCCCTGAAATTTCCTAGCCAGAGAAACTTCTCTAGCTGGCCTCGGGCTTTGATCCGGCGAAAAGCCTGCGCGCGCCGATGAAGATCAAACGAACCAGCGGCACGATGATCAGCGGTGCCAGTATCGCAGGGATCAGCATCCACCCGCTGGGCGGTGCCGGCGCCTCAAATCCCGAATTGTCCATTGCCGCCAGCGCACCCAGCTGGATTACAAAACCGAGATAACTGCCAATCAGCAGCGACAACCAGCGCATCATCGAACCGCCCAGGATCAGGTCGACAACGATGCGTATCCACCATGGACCCGGCGGCGGAAGAGCATGCACCAGCGCAGCGATCGGGATGCCATATTTCCGCGTCAACGGCGGATCACCCGGCTTTGGCATAGGCGGGGGAGGCAATATCCACATCATGATGCGCATCCAGCGCGGCAATTGGCCGTCCGGTCCGAGCTTCGGCGGGCCCATGCGCGGTCCATAGGTACGCAGCAACGGGCCGGTGAGAAATTGTCCTATGACCGCAACGCACGCGACAGCGATCAGTGCTCCTGCGGATACCAATGCGATCGATCCAGCAGCGCCAAAAGTAGTGGAGGCCGAACCTGCGATCTCTGAGAGGCTACCCCCACTCAAAAACGACAGCGAGGATAAAGCAACAATGCCGAGAGGCGAGGTTGCCGACAAGGACAGCGACGACAGCACCCAAGCGACCGAAACAACTGCGACAACAGCGGTAGCGCCCAGCGCGATCTCCGTCGGCTTTACCGGAGGCCGTGGACGCATGAAGGCCGGCATCAGCATTATTTCTTCAATGGCGGGGTCGTTGATCGGCATAGTCTCTCCATGGCCCGCAGGCCGGTATATTATTCTGGCTTAGCTTTCGCCGTGCTGGGATGGAGATAGCGCAGAGAGATATCTGTCCTAGGATAACTTATGACCGAGAAGGGAATTATCGATGAGCAACCTTGATACGGTGAATGGGTTCTTTAACGCATTGGGCGCAAAGGACCTGGATACCGCCATGACATTTTTCGCCGATGATGCGGTGGTTGAAAGCCCGATGGGTCCGCAGAACGGCAAGGAACAAATACGCCGAGGTTTGCAAATGATGGCATCCATGCCCGCTCCCCCAGAACCGCCTGTGACTGTTGAAGAGGGCGACGATGTTGTCGTGAGGATGAAAACCGGCATGGGGCCCATGAAAATGACGTTTTCATTCACTGGCTCATTGATTTCCAGGCAAGTCGTCAAAATGGGAGGATGAGCTTAAGGCCAAGCTGGTGCTGTTTGCACCAACCGGTTATAGTGCTTGGCCCGAACCGGTCGACAGGAAGGGTCCATGGGCCGCAAGAAGAAGATATTTGATCAGGAGATTCTGGTCGCGGCGCGCGAATGTTTCGAGGAGCATGGCTATGCCGTGTCGCTCGACCTGATCGCGCGCCAGCTTGGCGTCACCGCACCTGTGCTTTTTTCGCGCTTCGGGACCAAGTTGAACCTGTTCTACGAGGCGATGTTGCCGGACCATTTTGCGGCAATGTTCTATTTCGATTCGCTGCGATACGACCCGGAGCAAAGAGCCGATGAACAGCTGCGCGAAATTGCCGTTGAGCTAATCGGTCTGTCGAGGGAGATGAATGAGGTTGCCGACATATTTGCGCGCAATGCCGTTGCATTACATGAATTGAACCATATCCTTCAAATCCCTGCCCCACCCCCCGTGATCGACGCGCTGGTCCGCTGGCTGGAAGGAGCATTGCAGGCTGGCGCAATCATTGAGGTCGAGCGCCGCGCGGTAGGCGAGGCGATGCTGGGCATGGCACATGCCATGACAAGCAATATCCTGCGACAGGCAGCCCAAGGAAAACCTGCCGCTTTGGAAGGACTCGCCGAACATGTCGCAACGATCTTTTGGCGCATGCTTGAACCGGACAGGACAAACACCGCCCAGATCAAATGGCCAGACCAGGCAGTGGTCAAGGCGTTACCAGCGCGGTCGAAATGGGGGGACGTGCTACGTCGCGACACAATGGTCGTCGAGGATTTGTCAGATGCGACTGCGCTAACTGCTTCACGCATGCGAAAGCACCTGCCGTTGAATGGCAGTGTGATGTTTGATTTCAACCAGACCGGCGTAATCTTCGTCGAAGTCCAAAACGGCGTAAACGTCGTCGACAATATGCGTCGTAAAGCGGATTGCACGATGCACATGGCCTTTACCGACTTCTGCGATCTGGAAAACGGATTGGTGGCAAGTCCTGAACTGATGCACAATGATCGCATAAGGGTCGACGGCGATGTCAGTCTGGCGCTGGAAATGTATAATGCCAGGGTTGGCACCCCCGCCTGACTGATCAATCCACGAAATTCGCCGCCCGCTTCTGCATCCCCGCCATCACTGCCTCGATCTGGTTGGGCGTCCGGATGACCCGCGCCTGCCGCTCACTTTCCGCCATCAGGATTGCGTCCTCGTCCATGTCGGCAAATGCGTTGAACAGCGCCTTCGCCTCGCGCATCGCCTCTGGATTGCGGTTGGCGATATCGGACGCGATAGCCATGGCGCGCGCATGCGGGTTTTCATCGACATAGGTTGCGAAACCCAAACCAAGCGCCTCAGCGCCCGAAAACTCCCGGTTGGTGTAGGTCAGTTCGCGCAGAACATCGTCACGCACGAGCCCTCGCCAGAGCGCGTAGCCGCCCATGTCGGGGATCAGGCCCCATTTCATCTCCATCACCGCCAGCCGCGCATCGGGCGCGACCACGCGGATGTCGGCTCCGCTTGCAATCTGCAGGCCGCCGCCAAAGCAGACGCCATGGACCGCCGCGATCACCGGACATGGCAGTTTCCGCCACAACATTGCGACCTGCTGGAAATCATTGGCATTGCCGTGCGTCCGATCGGTAAGTTTGTTGAGACCACCGGCGCTAGCGTTCGCCCCGCCACCCGCCATGCTTGCCATATCGAGGCCAGCGCAAAAACTGCGCCCCTCGCCCGAAAGGACAATAGCGCGTAAGCCTTTCATCCCCGCCAGTTCGTCGCCCGCGGCAATAATCCCCTGAAACATCGCGGGGTCGAGCGCATTCATCTTGTCCGCGCGGGTCAGCCGGACATCGGCGACATGGTTTTCGAAACTTATGCTAACACGGTCATTCATTGCGATTTCCCCTCAGCCGAAATTCAACCAGCGGCAACTGATCATTGCCGAAATACATCCACTTGCCGTCGACAAAAATCGTGGGTGAGCCATAGCCGCCGCGTTCGATCAGTTCGTCGGTGTTGGCACGCAGCAGCGCCTTCACTTCGTCAACAGCGGCTCTAGCCCGCACCGCCTCGCCATCGAGCCCTACGCCATGCGCCACCGCAACCAGCACCTCAGGGTCGTCGAGATTTTCCTGCGCGCCGAAATAGCTTTCGAAGGCCGCCCTGGTGAACGCCCACAACGCCCTTTGATCATCGGCCAGCGCACACGCCATCCGCATGGCGTTCACGCTCTTTGCCGGATGCCATTGCGAGGGGAAATTCATCTCCACCCCGGCGAGCGCGGCCCAGTCTTTCAGCACCTGCCAGCTATGTTTGAGCTTGCGGTTATCGGTCGCCTCGCGCGCGGCGTAGACTGACTGGTTGACCGCGTTGAACACCCCGCCAACCAGTATCGGCCGCAAACGCGCCCGCGCGCCTGTTCTCGCCAACACGCCTGACAAATTGGTGAAAGCAAGGTAGGTCCAGGGGCTGGACAGGTCGTAGAAAAATTCGATCCGCTCTTCTGCCATGCACCATTCCTCTCGCCCATTTTCATAGCAGCGGGCACGGTTTAATGAAGCGATTAAATCGCCTTGATCTGCCTTTGGATATAGGCTTGCAAAGCTGGTCCGTGAATTTACACATCTGACCGCATGAAAAGCGACGAGCCGAGGCTGTTAAATTGACTTTAACCATATGCAGTCACAGGAAAGATGGCATATGGATGTCCGACGGATGGGGACAGGGGTTGCGGGGAATTTTTCCTGATGTTTGAAGGCAGGGACATGGGCTTTGCCACCGCGGGTTCGGGCGGCAGCGTGGTGCTCGCCGACGCTATGGTTGCACCCATGCGCTCAGTTCCGGAGCATAATTGGCGGGATCGGCTCGCCGAACTCGATCTCGTTCCCGATCTGGGCGAGGATATAGGCTCGCTTCGCTGGTTCAGAGGATTGGCGACGCTGACCGCTCTCAGTGTCGCCGCGATCGCACTGCTCCCCGATTTCGGTCCCGTATATGGTGCACAACCCCCGCTTCCGACCGAGGCGGAATTCGAAGAAGCCCGAGCCCAAATGATCATGCCCATCGCCTATGGCAGCGATAGTGGCAAGCGCATGGCCGCAACCGATGCCGTGGTCGCGCTGGCCGGGAGCCCGGAACGTCCGCGCATTGAACTGACGGCAACGCTTGGCCGGGGTGACAGCTTTGCCCGCGTCCTGCAGCGCGCTGGTGTCGGCGGCGGCGAAGCGGCGAATATCGTGTCGATGGTTTCCGGCGTGACCTCGTTGGGTGACATCGAACCGGGCACACCGGTTGAAATCGTGCTTGGCAAACGCGCGTCCCGAAACGAGGCCCGGCCACTGGAGTCAGTCGCCTTTCGCGCCCGTTTCGACCTCAATCTGGAAATAAACCGCGAAGGCGGTGTCTTGCGGCTGGCCCGGAAGCCAATAGCCGTGGATGAAACGCCGCTGCGTATTCGGGGAACCGTCGGTGATAGCCTGTATCGCTCGGCCAGGGCAGCCGGCGCGCCTGCCAATGCCATTCAGTCCTATCTGAAGATCATTGCCGGGCGCACGTCGCTATCCTCGTTGCGTCCCACCGATGAATTCGACATCATCATCGACTACAAGCGCGCCGAAACTGGAGAGGTTAAAGTCGGCGACCTGCTGTATGCCGGGATCGACCGGGACGGAAAATCCGCCATCCAGATGCTGAAATGGACCTTGGGTGACAACAGCCAATGGTTCGAGGCGTCAGGTGTCGGCGAATCCAAGGGCGCGCTCAGCCGTCCCATCAACGGCCCGGTCACCTCCGGCTTCGGTATGCGGCGCCACCCCATTCTCGGCTATAGCCGGATGCACGCCGGACTCGATTTCAAGGGCGGCTATGGCGCACCGATCTACGCGGTTACCGACGGCACGGTAACCTATGCCGGCCGTAAAGGCGGCTATGGCAATTTCGTCCAGATCAACCATGGCGGCGGCCTTGCGACAGGTTACGGCCATATGAGCCGCTTTGCCGTGTCTTCGGGCAGCCGCGTCCGCCGTGGACAGATAATTGGATATGTGGGCTCTACCGGACTTTCGACCGGGCCCCACTTGCATTACGAACTCTATCGTAACGGCCGTGCGGTCAACCCGATGTCGGTCAAGTTCACACAGCGCGCGCAACTGTCGGGCAACGACCTCGCGCAGTTCAAGGGCAAGCTGAACAGGCTGAAATCGGTCAAGCCAGGGGCAGCCCTGGTTCCGATGAGGCCCAGCACGCGCGTACAGGAAGAACCGAAGCGTGAAATCGACCGTCTGACCCAGCGTATGGACGGTCACAACATCCGCGGATAAGCGATTGAGCAAGCTCGATTGCTCGGCTAGACACCGGCGATGAGCGATACTCCCAGTTTTCCCAATACCCGTCTCCGCCGGAGCCGCACCACGTCGTGGAGCCGGGCAATGGTACGCGAGCAGGTCCTTACCCCGGCTGACCTCATCTGGCCGCTCTTTGTGACCGAGGGCGACGCGGTGGAGGAGCCGATTGCAACCCTGCCCGGTGTTTCACGCTGGTCGGTGGATCAGATTGTCGTCCGTGCCGCCGAGGCGATCGAACTCGGTATCCCCTGTATTGCGCTGTTTCCGAACACGCAAGCCGACCGGCGCAGCGACGATGGAGCTGAAGCGTTCAATTCCGATAACCTGATGTGCCGCGCCATCCGGGCAATAAAGACCGCGCATGGCGATGCCATCGGTGTACTGACCGATGTCGCCCTCGACCCATATACCACGCACGGGCAAGACGGGCTGCTCGATGACGACGGTTATGTCCTGAACGACGAAACTGTGGCGGCGCTGGTCGATCAGGCGATCAACCAGGCAGCGGCGGGGGCCGACATCATCGCACCTTCGGACATGATGGACGGCCGCATCGGCGCGATCCGCAAGGCGCTCGAAATGAACGGACACCAGAATGTCCAGATCATGTCCTATGCCGCCAAATATGCCAGTGCCTTTTACGGACCGTTCCGCGACGCAGTCGGCTCGCGCGGCCTTTTGAAGGGCGACAAGAAAACATATCAGATGGACCCGGCCAATGGCGACGAGGCGCTGCGAGAGGTCGCGATGGATATCGCAGAGGGTGCAGATTATGTGATGGTGAAGCCCGGCCTGCCCTATCTCGATATCGTCCGGCGCGTGCGCGAACGGTTCGACATTCCGGTCTTCGCCTATCAGGTGTCGGGCGAATATGCCATGATAGAAGCAGCCGCAGCAGCCGGTGCAGGCGACCGCGATGCGCTCGTCCTCGAAACCCTCACCGCTTTCAAACGTGCCGGATGCTCGGGCATCCTGACCTACCACGCCGCGCATGCGGCACGCTTGCTCCGGGACTGACATGACCGCTATCCAAGCCCGTAGCAGCCGCGCGCTGTTTCTTGTTACCATATTGAGCGGCAGCTTCCTGCTCTTCCTTGTCCAGCCGATGATTGCCCGCATGGCGCTGCCCCGGCTCGGGGGAGCGCCGGCGGTGTGGAACAGCGCAATGCTCGTTTATCAGGCGCTCTTGCTGGCTGGCTATGCCTATGCGCACCGGTTGGCGCGCGAGCCGGCGCGGCGGCAGGCGATAGTCCATTTGGCGCTGTTCGCGGTGGCGCTTTTGTGGCTTCCCATCGGCCTCGCCAACTTGCAGCCTCCAGCCGACGGATCGCCCATATTCTGGGTACCATGGCTGCTGATTGCCTCGATCGGCCCGCTCTTTTTCGTGGTGGCCGCGCAGGCTCCGCTGATGCAGCGCTGGTATTCGCTGTCGGGCAATCGGGGTGAACCATATGCGCTTTACGCCGCGTCGAACATCGGCAGTTTCGCGGGCCTGATCGCCTATCCGCTCGCAGTCGAACCGTTCACTACACTTAACAGCCAGAAATGGATCTGGAGCGGTATATATCTGGCGCTCATTCTGCTCGTGGCCCTATGTGCACGCCAGATTTTTCGCGCACCTGCGCCGGTAACAGCGTTCGCGGAGGAGGGCGAGATTGCCCGGATAGGATGGCGTCGGCGCCTCTACTGGATCGCGCTGGCCGCCGTACCGTCGGGGCTGATGCTGTCGACGACATCGCATTTGACCACCGACCTGATGGCGATGCCGCTGCTTTGGGTCATCCCGCTAGGCATCTACCTGCTCAGCTTCAGCATTGCTTTTGCCGAAGACCGCATCTTCGCCAATATATTCAGTCGCATCGCACCGCTGGTGCTGCTGGTTGCCGGATCATTCATCTTCATTGTCTGGGGCAAGGCGGCGATCAGCGGTATGGCCGCCAGCCTCAGCCTGCTTTTCGTTGTCGCGGTCTCGCTCCACGCCGAAATGTACCGCACCCGCCCGGACCCGCGCCGACGGCACCCCCGGCGCCGCG